>CAMZGB010000005.1 GCA_947306285.1 uncultured Lachnospira sp. | reverse complement strand
GTCTTATGGATTTCAATCATGTATCAGTTTTATTAGATGAAACCATTGAAGGCTTAAACATAAATCCAGACGGCATATACTTCGACGGAACACTTGGTGGCGGAGGACATTCATACGAAATATTAAAAAGGCTATCGAGTAAAGGAAAATTAATCGGTGTCGATCAGGATGGGGATGCCATTGAGGCAGCTGGTGAAAGACTTAAAGAGTTTGAAGGAAAGTTTCAACTAGTAAGAAGTAACTACAGTGAAATAGAAACAATTCTAAACGATTTAAAGATAAGCAAGATTGATGGAATAGTTTTAGATTTAGGAGTTTCATCGTATCAGATCGATAATCTCGAGAGAGGTTTTTCATACAAAGAAGATGCACCGCTTGATATGAGAATGGACCAAAGACAACTTTTAAATGCGGCGGACATCGTGAACGGATACACTGAAGAACAACTCGTGGCAATGCTTAGAGATTATGGAGAAGAGAGATTTGCAAAAAGAATAGCTCAGGCGATTATCGAAGCAAGATATAAAAAGCCAATTGCTACTACACAGGAACTGAGCGACATAGTAAAAAGTGCAGTTCCTACAAAGTATTCAGTCAAGAAAGGACATCCTGCCAAGAAAACATTTCAGGCAATAAGAATAGAAGTAAACAATGAATTAAATATTTTACGAGAGACACTAAACAAGATGATTGATCATCTAAAACCAGGCGGAAGAATTTGCGTAATAACATTTCATTCATTAGAAGACAGGATAGTAAAACTAAACTTTAGAGATAACGAAAATCCTTGTACTTGCCCACCAGACTTTCCGGTTTGTGTTTGTGGCAAAAAGTCAAAAGGAAAAGTGATAACTAGAAAACCTATCATCCCATCGAATGAGGAGATTGAAATAAACAAAAGAGCCAAAAGTTCAAAATTAAGAATATTTGAAAGGGCTTAAAGAGGAGAAAATCATGGAAAGAAGAAATTACAGAAGAAACGATTACATTATGGGAAACACTGCTAGACAGTTAGAGCCTGCAGTACAGGATCGCCCACAAATCAGAAATAACAGAGTTTCTGAGCGTAAGAAAGCGAAGAGCGCACTTGCTATTAATGGAGTATCAGTTTTCATTATGGCTGTTGTCGCTGCTTTTTGTCTTGCAACATTCGTAGCTTATTTATACTTACACTCAACTATTGCAGAGACTAGAGAAAACATCGCTCAGATTAAGACTGATATCAACACAGTACAATCTCAAAACGATGCACTAAAATATTCTATTAATACATATGTTGATTCAGAAAATGTTTATAATGTAGCTACTAAAAAATTAGGTATGCGTCAGGCAAAGGGTAATCAATTATCTATATACAAATCAAGCGATAAAGGCTATACTGTACAGTATGGAGATATACCTAATAAATAGTTATGAGTGAGCAAATAAATCCATCGAAAGGATATAAAAAGCAAAATTTAATATTTAATACATCTATGCAAAAAAAGCTAGCAGCTATCATTGCGATTGTTGTGCTAGCTTTAATTGCGTTAGGAATTAGAATTGCCTACATTGATTTGGCAAAAGGTAACGAATATGCCATTAAAGTTTTGTCTCAGCAGGGATATACTAGTAGAACTATCCCTTACAAAAGAGGAGATATCCAAGACAGGAACGGAAACATAATGGCTACAAGTGTTATGGTATATAACCTTGTAATCGATTCTAAAGTAATCATGAGTGACAAAAAGTATCTTGAGCCAACAGTATCTGCTTTGGATAAATATTTGAACTTTGACAAAAACGAACTTCGAGACGCAATAAGAAAACGTAAAGATAATAGTTACTGGGTAGTTGCTAAAAACTTAGAGTATGAAGAGATTGAAAAGTTTGAAAAATACATTAATGGTGATTATATAAAAACCGACGAAGACGAAGAAGCCGTACAAAATACAAAAGGTATTTGGTTTGAGAAGAAGTACAAGAGAATGTATCCAAACAATACATTGGCTTGTAGTACTATTGGTTTCGCAAATTCTAATAACGTGGCAGATGTCGGTATGGAAAAGAGTTTTTCTAAGTACTTGCAAGGTGTTGACGGAAGAGAGTATGGATATATGGACTCGGACAATAACATGGAAGGTGTCATAAAAGATGCTGAGGACGGAAACACAGTAGTATCTACAATCGATACTAACATCCAGCGTATTGTTCAAAAATCCGTAAGAAAGTATATGAAAAAATATAAGCCAAAAAGAATCGCTGTAGTTGTGGCAGATCCAAATAACGGCGATATTTTGGCTATGTCTGACGATAAAGTATTTGACTTGAATGATCCTTACAACCTAGAAGAGTATTATTCGCAGGCAAAGATTGATAATATGTCTCAAAAAGAGCAGTCTGAAAAGATGAATGAGATATGGAGAAACTATTGTGTATCTGATTCATTCGAACCAGGATCCACATTCAAGCCATTTACAATTGCTGCCGCAATGGAAGAGAGAAAAGTTAATAAACATAGTACATTCTATTGCGATGGTTCACAAAATGTTGGTGGTTTTAATATTAAATGTCACTTAGTTAGTGGACACGGTCAGTTAAACTTGAAGAATGCTTTGGCGCAGTCATGTAATGATTCGTTGATGCAGATCGGTTTTAAACTTGGTAAAGATAAGATGGCAGAGTACCAGGCAAGATTTGGCTTTGGAACAAAGACTGGTATTGAACTTCCAAATGAGACTAGAGGTTTGGTTTACGACAAAAATATGGACATGGCGACACTTGCAACAAACTCATTCGGACAGAACTTAACTGTTAATATGATCCAAATGACTCAGGCCTTTTCATCAGTAATAAATGGTGGCAATTATTATGAGCCACATATTGCAAAACAAATTGTAAATAAAGATGGTGACTTAGTTAAGAGTTATTCAAAGACTTTAGTTAAGCAGACTTGTACTAGAAACACAACAACATTCTTAAGACAAGCTCTACGTGAGGTTGTTCTAACTGGTACAGGTACAACAGCTGCTATTGATGGATACACTGTTGGTGGTAAAACAGGTACGGCCGAAAAGGTAGACACTTCGAAGGACGGCAAAGGACGTTTGGCTAACCAATATATTTTGTCTTTCCTAGGAATGGTGCCATGCGAAAATCCTAAGGTAGTATGCTATACTCTTATGGATAGTCCTAAAGACAACACTCAGGCTACAGCATATAACACAGAGTTCTGGGTTGATATTATGAAACAAGTATTACCTTACATGGGTATTGAGAAGACAGAAAAAATAGAAGAAAAGGCAAAGAAAAAATCGCTCACTAAGGAATTCTATTCAAACGGAATTATTTCGGGAGACGATGGATCATTAGTTATTAAAGATAAGACGCTTAACGAATAGTTTTAATTCGATAATTGGGAGAGAAAAATGAACATAGTACACTTTATTAGAGAAAATGCAATATTGGTAACAACGCTTTCGATACTAGTCTCTTTTGGAATAGTAATAGCATTGAATCCTATTGTGATTCCTTTATTAAGAAGACTAAAATTTGGACAGACAATAAGAGAAGAGGGCCCAAAATCACATCAGAAGAAATCAGGCACACCTACTATGGGTGGTGTGATTTTCTTGTTTTCAATTACTGTAGTTTCATTGATTTTAATTATTGGATTTAAGTGCTATGACATTCTTCCAGTATTGTTGCTAACTCTTGGATTCGGCTTGATTGGTATTATCGACGATATGATTATCGTTATTGCTAAAAGAAATGAAGGTTTAACAGAGATTCAAAAGTTCGCTGCACAAATCCTTGTGACAGCAGTATTCTGTTTTTATTTAGTAAAAGAAGTTGGAACATCAATCACTATTCCATTTGCATACGGAGTAGAGTGGAAGATGCCAATTTGGCTATTTATTATTTTTGTATTTATCGTGGTAGTTGGAACTGTTAATGGTGCCAACTTCACAGATGGATTAGATGGACTCGCTACAAGCGTGACAATTGTTATAGCTGCATTCTTTATGGTTGCCGCTAGAAGAATTGGTTTGGTAGGAAAAGGATATATGGCCTTTAGTGGAACAGTTGTGGGTTCGCTTTTAGGATTCTTAACAGTGAATTCGTATCCGGCTAGTATCTTTATGGGCGACACAGGATCGCTGGCACTTGGTGGATTTGTGGCAGGAATGGCATGTGTTATGAGAATGCCACTAATCATTATCTTAGTTGCATTTATATATTTAATAGAAGTTATTTCTGTAATGCTCCAAGTAGCGTACTTTAAATTTACAAAGAAAAAATATGGTGAGGGAAGAAGAATCTTTAGGATGGCTCCTCTGCATCACCATTATCAAGAGGGTGGACAGAGTGAAACTCAGGTTGTTAATAGATTTACAATCGTGACATTTATTCTCTGTCTTGTGGCTTTCTTGGGAATAAAATAGATTTATAAAGGTAGTAAAATGGATCTAGAGCATAAGAGATTTATAGTGGCTGGTACTGGTAAGAGCGGTATAGCCGCAGCAAATCTTCTTGGAAAAATTGGATCAGAAGTGATTCTTTATAACAGTGATGAGAACACTGACTTCGACAAAGTTTCTAATGAACTAGAAGCTGGAGTTGAAGTCACCTTTTTGAGTGGTGACATTAGTGTCGATTACTATAAAGATAATCATATTGATGTTCTAGTTGCTAGCCCTGGTATTCCTTTGGAAGCAGATTTTATGAAAAATGCAAATGAAGCTGACGTTCCTATTTGGAGTGAAGTGGAATTGGCATATGTAGCCGGCCGCGGCAAAGTAATTGGAATTACGGGAACAAATGGAAAAACTACAACTACATCACTAGTTGGAGAGATTATGAAATCTCACTTCGACGATGTAAAGGTTGTTGGGAATATTGGGATACCTTATACAACTACGGCTTACGAGTCTACGGAAGACACAGTGACAGTAGCAGAGATAAGTAGTTTCCAATTAGAAACAGTTCATTCGTTTAATCCGGATGTCAGTGCAATCCTAAACATTACGCCTGATCATTTGAATCGTCACGGAACAATGGATGTTTATACTGACTGCAAATTACGAATTGCAAAAAACCAAGACGACGATGAGCATGTTGTTTTGAATTATGAAGATGAAATATTACGCGAGCGTGCGAAAGAATTAACAAATAAAATTGTATGGTTCAGTTCTAAGCACAAGGTTCCTTGTGGTGTTTATTTAGATGGCGAAGACATTGTTTACTTCGACGAAGACTTGGGTAGTGAGCCAATTAAAGTATGTAACAAAAACGAGACTACACTTGTCGGAATTCACAACCTAGAAAATATAATGGCAGCTGTTGCCATTGCAATAAATATGGAAGTGCCAGTTGAAAAGATTAGAGAGACTGTTAAAAATTTTAAGGCAGTTCCACACAGAATTGAATATGTTAATACGATTAATGATGTCATTTATTATAACGACTCGAAGGGTACAAACACTGATGCCTCTATCAAGGCTATCGAGGCTATGAGTAGACCTACAGTTTTGATTGCTGGTGGTTATGACAAAGATAGCTCTTTCGACGAATGGGCAGATGCCTTCGAAGACAAAGTAAAATGCTTAGTCGTTTTGGGACAGACTGCAGATCAAATAGAAGAAACTGTTAAGGCTAAGGGCTTTGACAATGTTATAAAAGTAGAAACGCTAGAAGAAGCAGTGGAGAAGTGTTATGAAAACGCAAAACCTGGAGATGCAGTTTTGCTTTCTCCTGCTTGTGCTAGTTGGGGGATGTTTAAAAACTTTGAAGAGCGTGGCGATTTGTTTAAGGAATATGTAAACAGCTTAGCGTAATAGGAAGGTTAAAATGGCAAAAGAGCAAGCGACAATAGAAAAGAGAGCGAAGAAGAGCAAGGGCGGAGTTTATATTGACTACAGCCTACTTTTCATATGCATTTTTACTATTTTGGTTGGATATGTTTTGCTTTACAGTGCTAGCTCATATTCAGCTACATCTACTCATGACGATTCATTGTTCTTCCTAAAAAGACAAATCATTGCGACAGCAATTGGTGTCGTAGGTTTTGTAGTTGTAATGAAGCTCAATTATAAAATCTTTGATAAATACGCTCACTGGATTTACTATATTTCACTTGCATCTATAGTATTAGTTAGAACTCCACTTGGAATGGAATTGAATGGTGCTAGAAGATGGGTTGATTTGGGAATAATCCAATTTCAGCCTGCAGAGTTAGTTAAGATTGCGGTAATAATTGTTACGGCTTCTATGATATCGAAGTGTAAGGACCAATCGCTGAAGAATTGGAAAGTGGCCATGAAAATATTTGCTAGAACATTTGTGGCAGCCATTTTGTTATTCGTGTTTACATCTAACATGAGTTCATCCATAATTGTATTTGCAATTGGATTCTTTATGTTGGTAATTGCAGGCCCAGGAGTAGAGTTCTATAAAAGATTTGCTGTATTGATGGCTGCAGGTGGAGTCCTTTATGTATTGTACTCATTGGTAATCGGAGGCGGATTTAGAGGAGCCAGAATAATGACTTGGTTAAACCCAGAGCAGTACTCAGACGAAGGTGGATACCAAGTAATGCAGGGCTTGTATGCTATAGGTTCAGGAGGAATCCTCGGCAAAGGACTTGGAAACAGTGCACAGAAGTTAGGAACACTACCTGAGTCTACAAACGATATGATTTTCTCGATCATCTGCGAGGAGCTTGGATTGTTTGGCGCAATATGTATTATAGCGATATTTATATTTATGATTCTAAGAATGAGAACCATTGCGCTTTGTGTGCCAAAGTCGGATTTATTTGGATCCATGTTGGTAGTTGGTGTAATGCTTCACATAGCAATACAGGTAGTTTTAAATATAGCAGTAGTAACAAATTCAATGCCTAATACTGGTGTTTCGCTGCCGTTTATTAGTTACGGTGGAACGTCCTTGGCATTCTTAATAACCGAGATGGGATTAGTCTTTGCTGTGTCAAAGAGCACAATAGCTAGAGAGAAATAGCAGAGGTAAAGTATGGCCAAGAAAAAAAGATTAAGGACATGGGTGAAAATAGTACTAATAGCAATTCCGGTAATAGCAGGAATTGTTTGTCTTATTGTGTTTGGGTTTAAATTAAAGGATATTCATTACACATCTGATCTGAATCAGTTCACACAAGAGGAAGTTAAGGCGTATCTAGACTCGCATGAAATAGATAATTCATTTACACTTTGGTTTAAAGATTTAATTGGTAAGGAAGAAGAAATGGACCTCTTCGAAGACTATGATGTAAGTTTTGAATCTATCAACAAACTAAAAATAAAAGCGCATGAAAAACAGTTTAAGGGTTATATCAAAAACGACGATCAATATTACTGTTTCGACGAGGACGGAAAACTATTAAAGATTGCCGATAAAAAGATAAAAGACAAGCCTAAGGTGAAGGGATTAAAAATTTCGAATGCAAACCTTTACCAAAGAGTTGGTGTTACAAATAAGAAGCAGTTCGATGCAGTATTGCAAGTGGCAAACGGTGTGGATGATTATGATTTTAAAGTAAAGAAAATCACCGTTGATAAGAATTGTGAGATAACAATTGTTATTGGAAAGGTAAAAGTTGAGCTTGGAACAACTACTAATTTGAAAAAGAAGTTGTCTGATTTAAATGATATGAGCAAAAACCTTAAAAAGTATAAAGGTGTTTTGGATATGAAATTCGTCAATAATGAAGGTAAATATATATTGACAAAGGAAAAAAACAAAAAAAATCACTAAATATTGTGCAAAAAAGCAAAAAAATACCTATATTTTGTAAATTAACTGTTGATATTTTTTCAATTGAATTGTAGAATATACATAGTATGGGTGGGAAAACGCCCATTAACTATGAGGAAAAATTTTTTTATTCGATGAAGGAGAATGTAAAAATGTTGGAAATTACAACTAATGAAAATGATGCAGTAGCTAAGATAATTGTTACTGGTGTTGGCGGAGCTGGAAATAATGCCGTTAACAGAATGATTGATGAAAACATTGGTGGTGTAGAGTTTATTTCTGTAAACTCAGATACACAGATTTTAAAGAGAAGTAAAGCACCTACTACACTTCAGATTGGCGAGAAGGTTACTAAGGGCCTTGGCGCTGGTGCTAAGCCAGAAGTTGGTGAGGCAGCTGCTGAAGAGAATGTAGAGGAGTTAGCTCAATTGTTAAAGGGTGCCGATATGGTATTCGTAACATGTGGAATGGGCGGTGGTACTGGTACTGGTGCTGCACCTGTAGTTGCACGTGTTGCTAAAGAGCAGGGAGCTCTTACAGTTGGTGTTGTTACTAAGCCTTTCAGATTTGAAGCAAACACTCGTATGAGCAATGCTGTTTCAGGTATTGAAAGATTAAAAGAGAATGTAGATACACTTATCGTTATTCCAAATGATAAGCTATTAGAGATTGTTGATAAACGTACTACTATGCCAGAAGCTCTTAAGAAGGCTGACGAAGTTCTTCAGCAGTCAGTTCAGGGTATTACAGATTTGATTAATGTACCATCATTGATCAACCTTGACTTTGCTGACGTTCAGACAGTTATGAGAGACGCTGGTGTTGCACACATCGGTATTGGTGAGGCAAGTGGTGACGAGAAGGCTGCAGAAGCTGTTCAGGCTGCTGTTACATCTCCACTTCTTGAGACAACTATCGAAGGTGCTAAGAACGTTATCATTAATATTACTGGTGATGTTAGCTTGTTTGAAGCAAACGAAGCTGCTAGCTATGTTCAGGAACTTGCTGGTGAAGATGCAAATATCATCTTCGGTGTTAGATATGAAGACACATATCCAGATGAGTGCTCAATTACAGTAATGGCTACTGGTATTGGTGATCCTGATAATGGTAAGGCTCAGAAATCTTTCGGTTTCAATAAGCCAGCTGCAAAGAAGCCTTTCGCTTCAACATTTAACGCAGGCACACAGGCTGCTACTCCTCAGCCAGAAGCTAAAGAGGAAGCTCCAGGTGTGGAAGAAAAAGCTATCAAGATTCCAGATTTCCTTCAGAATAAATAAACTATAAATTTCTATGGGGCACAGATAGCTGTGCCCCATTTTTTATATCAAAAACAATTTTTTTGCGGAGGTATAATTATGAAGTGTCCATATTGTGGAGCAGACGATACAAAGGTTATCGATTCTAGACCTGCAGAGGATAATAATGCAATCAGACGTCGTCGTCAGTGTGAGAAGTGTAACAAGAGATACACTACATACGAGAAGGTTGAGAGCATTCCTATTATTGTTATTAAGAAAGATAATATCAGAGAGCAGTATGACAGATCTAAGATTGAAAAAGGTATTATCAGTTCATGTAATAAGCGTCCAGTTTCTTATGAACAGATCGTTCAGACTGTTGAAGAAATTGAGAACGAAATCTTTAGTATGGAAGAAAAAGAAATTTCAAGTAACACAATTGGTGAGCTAGTTATGGAAAAACTAAAAGACTTAGACCAAGTTGCTTATGTTAGATTTGCATCTGTTTATAGAGAATTCAAAGATGTTAATACTTTCAAGAAGGAGCTTAACAAACTGCTTAAGTAAGGTGATAACATGTTAAAGAATTTATATCCAGATGAGTACTTAGATGGCATCGACGATATTGATCTTGAAATGTATTACAACCAAGGCATTAGAGCAATCATAACTGATGTTGATAATACAATCGTTCCTCATGGTGCACCTGCTGATGAGCATGCGATAGAGTGGTTTAAAAAAGTCCACGATATGGGAATAGATACTTGTATCATTTCAAACAATGATGAGCCACGTGTTCAACCATTTGCCGATGCAGTAAACTCAAAGTATATATACAATGCCCATAAGCCTAGCACGAAGAATTATATAAGAGCTATGGAATTGATGGGTTCAGATAAGAAGTCTACGCTTTTCTTAGGAGATCAGATATTTACAGATATTTGGGGAGCTAAGAAAACTGGACTACAGACTGTAATGGTTAAGCTAATAGATAAGCACGAGGAAATACAAATCATTCTCAAGCGTATCCCTGAGAAATTTGTTTTGTGGCGTTGGAGAAAAAAGTTAGAGAAAGAAAATTAATAAAAATATAAAAAGAAAAACAGTAAGGTTCTCACTTAAAATCGTTCGTAACCTTACTGTTTTTCTTTTTTTATGTAGAAATCTTTTCTCTAACTTTTTTCTCCGTCGCTACTAATCAATCTACTCATAGAATCGCTTGAGACTTTTGTATACTTCCTCTCGTACTTTATCAATTGGCATTTCAGTTCCAGTCCATAGTTCAAAAGACGCTGCGCCTTGGTGGATTAGCATTTCGATTCCGTTTAATACTTTGCAGCCGTTTGCTTTAGCCATTTTGTAAAGCTTTGTTTCTAGTGGGTTGTAAATGATATCGACTACAACTAAATCTGTTCTTAGTAGTCCTGAATCTTTTAATAAACATCCATCTTCATTTGGAGCCATACCGACAGGAGTAGCATTACATAGAAGAGAACTCTTGGTTATACATTCTTCTATAGACTCATCTGTCATCTCGATTAGGTTAATGCTTGTATGGGTTTCTTCTATAATATCGTTTACTAATTCTTCGGCCTTATTCCAAAACTTATCTTTAATAGAAAGAACATTGATTTCCTTGGCGCCGTCTAATGCACATTGAACAATAATAGCAGAAGCAGCACCACCTGATCCGAGAATAGTAATTACTTTATCCTTAACATCAAAGCCATTTTCCTTTAGTGCATTTACAAATCCAACACCATCGGTATTGTATGCCACAAACTTTCCATCTTGATTCACAATGGTGTTAGCAGCACCAATAAGCTTTGCCTCGATTGAAACTTCATCCGCCAACTCAAAAGCCTTAATCTTGTCAGGCATAGTGACATTAAACCCAGCCACACCTAATTGCTTTAAGTCTTCAAATGCTTCTTGAACTTCATTCTCTTTAACCTCGAATAACTCATAAGTATAGTCTAAACCTAACACCTCAAACGCCGTATTATGCATAAGGGGAGATTTACTGTGTGCAACTGGATATCCTATTAGTCCGGTAACTTTTTTGTTGTATAAATCTTTATCTAATTTAATCATACGAAGATTATATATACCCAGGGGAGAAAAGGCAAGGGGATGCGAAAAAAGCAAGGGTCTCACTAACAATCGTTCGTACCCTTGCTTTTTTCTTGCGGACGCAATTTTATGTTTGACTAAAAGTTGATATAAATTTATACTAATACTAACAGTTCTCGGAGGATAAAAATGAAAGAACTTGCTTGTAGAAAAGTTATATTGAATAGCAATAAACCTCTCATTTGTGTGTCTGTGACCGGAAGTAATCTTGCTGAGATTAAAGAGCAGGCACAAGTAATAAAGCGTTTGAATCCAGACATCGTTGAATGGAGAGCTGACTGTTTAAAAATAGAGAATGAAGAGAAGGATACGTTCGAGATTGCATATGCGCTAAAATGCGTTCATAAAGCACTCCGCTCGTATCCTCTTATTTTTACTTTCAGAAGTAAAGAGGAGGGTGGATACCGCCATGTAAACTTCGAAAAGTATAGAGAATATTACCATTATGTTTCGCTTGAGGCTAAGAAGATGGGCGTCGAACTTGTTGACATTGAGATGTACGGCAAGCGTGGTGTTCCGGGGCTAAGTGATATGGTTGACGAGATGCACTCAGCGGGACTAAAAGTAATCGGTTCATATCACGATTTCAAAAAGACTCCTAAGCGAAATGAAATACTAGACATCTTAAAACATATGGAAGATGCAGGGGCGGATGTGTGTAAGATCGCATGTATGCCTAAACATAAGGGAGATGTTTTTTCTATATATAATGCAGCAAAAGACGCCGACAAAGAATTGTCCAATCCAATTATTGCGATTTCGATGGGCGAACTTGGCGCGGTAACTAGAGTGGCTCTTACTCAAACTAAATCGGTTCTTACATTTGCATCGCTTCACGAAGACGAAACTTTTGAAGGAGAGCTTCGCAAAGAATGCATAGAGCAAATGAATTCTCTTGGACAAGTTCCGTTTAAGATTTGCCAGACTATTGTCGATATAAATAGAAGAGGAAAATTAAACGGTAACATTTCTGTCATCGGATTTATGGGTACAGGAAAGACTACTGTGTCGAAGGCTTTGGCAGAGATACTAAATTGCAAAGAAGTAGATACTGATAAATACTTAGTAGAAAAGTTCGGCAAAGAAATCACAGAGATGTTTGAGGAGATGAGCGAAGAAGAGTTTAGAGATGCAGAGTCTGTTGCTATTGAAGAGATAGCACAGACAAAAAATCAAATTATTTCGTGTGGTGGGGGAGCTGTTATAAGAAGAAAGAATTCTGATATTTTGAAGAAGACGGGTGTAATAGTTAGACTAGATGCCGATCCACAAACTATTTTTGAAAGATGCAGTAGGAGAACAACTAGACCGCTACTCAATGGAAATATGAATATTGAACACATAAAGAAACTGATGGATGAGCGTGAACTTCGCTACAGAGAGGCCGCAGATATCACAGTAAATGTGGACAGCAACAATAGAATTTTGACGTGTTACAGAATAATTGTAGCTTTAGTGAAAAAGGGCATTATTACATAATTTCGACACAATTAGGTGTTACTATATGGTTGAAAGAAAAAGGGAGTACCTTTACAAAGAATGAGACCGTATTTATCCGAATTTGTGGTTGAAAATAACACCTATCTAAATTATAATATTTTAGGATAAAAAAGACCGGTGAGGAGGAATTAAATATGGTTTCAGCAGGAGATTTTAAGAATGGTTTAACTATCGAATACGATGGTAACATTTATCAGATTATAGAATTTCAACATGTTAAGCCAGGTAAGGGTGCAGCATTTGTAAGAACTAAACTTAAAAACATTAAGACTGGTGGTATTACAGAAACATCATTCAGACCTACAGAGAAGTTTGAAAATGCTCATATCGATCGTAAAGATATGCAATACCTTTACACAGACGGAGAATTATATCACTTCATGGATGGCGAGACATATGAACAGATCGCTATAGAGGCAGACAAAGTTGGAGATACTCTTAAGTTTGTAAAAGAGAGTGAGACAGTTAAGATTTGTTCACACAACGGTGATGTATTTGCAATAGAACCACCTATCACAGTGGAACTTACTATTACAGAAACAGAGCCAGGCATTAAAGGTAACACAGCAACTAATGCCACAAAGCCAGCCACAGTAGAAACAGGAGCAACAGTATATGTTCCATTGTTCGTGGAAGAAGGCGAAAAGATAGTTATTGATACGCGTACGGGTGAATATTCTAAGCGTGTTTAATATAGTTAATAATTTTATTTTTTAAATTTTTAAGGAGGTAGAATCATGAAAGGATTCACAAAGAAAATTGCTTCAGTAGTTTTAGCACTTACATTAGTAATTGGTTTAGCTACTAGCGCATCAGCTGCAACTTGGGATAGCTACTTTGGAGTAAATGCTGGATGGTATGAAGGAGCAGAAGGTACTTTGACAGGTGTTTCAGCTAAAGGATTTACAGCAAGAATGACTTCCGTTGGTTGGGGCGGAGTTTGGGGCGGCCAAGCAAAGCAGGCCATCAAACTTACTAAAGGAACTGCTTATAACATTTCATTCAATGTTAAATCAACAAAGGTTAACAAGTATATCTATGTTAAGATGGCTACAAACGAGAATCTAGCTAAAGGATTCTGGGTAAAGATCGGTAAAGGTCAGACTGTTAAGGTTAATGAAACATTTAAGGCAGCAAACAATGCAAATCAGATTACTTTCGGTGTAGGCGGAGAAGCTGGTGACAGAGAAGGCGTAGATACAGACGCAACTGCAAGATACAGCATCTTTGACAAACAGTTTGGTGCAGGAGCACACAAGAAGCTTGCTCAGCAGGATTGTAATGGAGACTTTTCATCAGTTACTGATATCGTAGTATCAAACTATTCACTAGCTCCAGCAGCTAAGAAGGTTTCTTTCAAAGCTAAGGCTAAAGGCAAAAAGAAAGTTAAAGTTACTATGAAGAAGGCTGTTGGTATCTATACTTATGAAGTAAAAGTAGGAAAAGTTAAGAAGAAAACTACAGGTACTTCAATCACAGTTAAAGCTAAGAAAAAAGGTAAACAAAAAGTTCAGGTTAGAGGTATTTCTAAGAATAAAGAATACACAACAGGATGGGCTACAAAGAAAGTTAAAGTAAAATAACCGTGTTTAAAAGTGCAGTAGCACATTAAATTAAAAAGGCGATTAAATGAGTTTATTCATTTAATCGTCTTTTTAATTTGATGTATTTCGCGCTTGCGCGAGTTGAATAATTTGCGGAGCAAATTATGAAAGTCTACTGCACTTTTATATCACTATCTGGTGTTAAATTTACAGTATAAGAAGAACGGAAAAACTCTCTAAAAAACAAGAGAGCATTATAAAAAAGTAGTACTTTTATTAAATTGATAGACAATGTCTATCGTGATATAATTTTAAAAGATGAGGGAGCGGAAATCATCGGAAAGGAACCGACATGAAAAAATTATTTAAGAGTATCAGTGTATTGGTATTAAGTTTGTCACTTGTTTTGAGTGGTATTGTTTTTGTGGGAAATACAAAAGCAGATGCCACTACAGATTCGTGGAAAGCAAACGCTGTAAAGACACCTTCAGAAGGATCTTTGGTGGGTGCTGGTTATGTTGATGTAGAGTTTGACAATTCAATGCCAGATTACACATATGAAGTTTTACTAGATGGTAATCCAGTTTATTGGATTGGCAACAATATAGTGAAAACGGATATTGGTGAGACAGTAACAGGAGAGGCAAAAACTAAGAGTTTCACATCTAGTGATGAGGGAAAGACAGAAGTTTATTCTACTGATGTAAAGAAACATGAAATTACTGTAAAAGCAACAAAGGGTAGCGAGACTATCTTATCGAACCCTAGAGTTTTCTATGTTTCAAAAAAAGGATTAGCTATGGGTGATAACATGGGAGATAAAGTTTCATTAAAGAAACTAAATTGCTCATGGTATTACAATTGGGGCACAAAAGCCTTCAATAACTCAATAGATAATGGCGTATCACATGCACCTATGATGTGGGGTGGATATGATGACAGCAAAGAAGATATTAAACAGTTAAAAACTAATTCTAATTATATTTTAGGTTTTAATGAACCTGATATTGAATCTCAGGCAAATATGAATTTCTGGGATGCTGTTGATGTGTGGAAAGACTATATTTCACCATTAAAAATGAGAAAAGTTTCTCCAGGTCCAGCTGCACCAGGTGGAAATTCAATTTGGCTTCAAAGATTCATAAATGGAGACTATATTTGCCATAATACATACTTAAATGATGGTTCGTGGGGATTATATTACGATTATAAAGATGATGCTTCGAAGAAGTTTGTTGATGGAGTATCTGATGATGTTGATTCAGTTGCGCTTCATTATTACATGGACAGAATTGATGCAGATGGATTGATTGCTGCAGTTAATACTCTATGGGAAACTTACCACAAACCAATCTGGATTACGGAGATTGGACTATTTGGTAAAAAAGGAGCTAAGACAGATAAGAGTTATGAGTTGAGTGAAAAACGTGCAGAGGTTCAAGCATATCTAAGTGATGTTGTTTCAAGACTAAACAGTATTTCATATGTTGAGAGATTCTGCTGGTTCCCATATGACATTGATAGTAAAAATGATATTGATGAGTTCGACGGATCGGGCGCCACAGCAATGTTTGAGTATGCATCAGGTAAATATACTGAACTTGGAAAGATGTATTCAAGTACAGGCAATCCTGAGGGCTACTCGGCTGAAACTATTTCAGACAGTGAAATGTTTGTTTATGAGGAAAGAATAACAAAAGAAGCTCCAACTGAGACAACTACTGAACAACCAACAACTCAGATTACTACACAGGCTGAAACAACAACTACACAACCTCAGGTTGTTACACAAGAACCAACTACTAAGAAGACGGTTAAAAAGCCTGTAAAAGCTACTTTGTCGAAAGCACAAAATGTTAAGAAAAAATCAGTTAAGCTTTCATGGAAGAGTGTAGCAAATGCCGACAAGTATAAAGTACAGTGGGCTTTGAATAAGAAATTTACAAAGAGTAAAAAGACCAAGATAGTAACTAAGACTAATTATAAAGTTACAAAGCTAAAGAAAAAGAAAACATATTATTTCAGAATAGCTGCCATGAACAGTGCTGGTATTGGCCCTTGGTCGAATGTTAAGAAGACAAAAATTAAAAAATAAACACAATATAATTGTGATAGGCAATTTGTATGTAATAACGTTTATGCTATAATTAAAGTAGATTAGATGAACGGTTATATAAAAGAATAATGATTTAATTTAAGGAGGTCATAAAATGAAAAAATTATTCAACAAATTTTTAGCAGGAGCCATTACTATAGCAATGGTTGCTACACTTGTAATTGGAGTATCTGCTACAAAATCAGCTAGTGCTGACAGTGAACTTCAACTAGGCAAGTGGATATTCACACAAGGCGGACATGTTCCTGATAATTATGACGCAGATGCCGGTTATATCAAATCTGTTAAAGTTACAGACACCGGTGAAGAGATTACTGACTGGGAAAGAAAACAAGACAGAAAACAGTCTCATACTGCGGAAGGTGTTTCAAAAGGTTTCACATTAGATATCGAAGAAACAGGTTGGGATGCAATTTGGGATAAAAAGCAGTTTAATCCATGGTCAATCATAACTACAATGCCAGAAGTACCTATGGAGCAAGCGCATGTATATCAAGTTAAATTTAAAGCAAAAGCAAGTAAAACTAAGAATGTTTATGTTGCTTTCAAAACAACTGTTGATGGCGTAGAGATGCCACCATATGATCAGTCACCAATGAAAGAAGGAAGTAGTACTCAAACAAACACTATTGAAGTTCAAGAAAAAGAGTTTACATATACTTTCACTAATTATGTTGGCGGCAAAGAGTTGACAACTGATTTAATGCTAGGAGCATTTGTATATACAGTTGATTATGCTGGAAATGATGTTTCAAATATCATTAGTTCAGAGCAAAACTGGAAAGGTCAAGTTACTGTTAGTGATTTCTCAGTAACAGATTTGGGAGTTGATCCTGATGTACCTACAGACCCACCAGCACCAACACAAACTACAACAGCAGAACCAACTACAGTTGCACCTACAACAGTAGCACCAACAGAGGCGCCAACACAGGAGACTACAAAAGTAGCACCTGCACCTCTTAAACTAAGTAAAGTAAAGAGCGTTAAGGTTAAGAGTGTTAAGAAAAAGACTATCAAGGTAAGCTGGAAGAAAGTTTCAAAAGCTAAATCTTATCAGATTAAGGTTGGATCAAAGACATATAAGGCTAATGGCACTTCAAGGAAGATTAAGAATAGTAAATTTAAAAAAGGCAAAAAAGTTACAGTTAAAGTTAGAGCTGTAGCAGGATCAGTTAAGGGTGCTTGGTCAAAACCAGTTAAGAAAAAACTTACTAAATAATTAAGTAATCAAAGAACCCGATGTTTGATACACCGGGTTCTTTATAAAAAACTATGATGCGAAGGAGAATAATGTGATGAAAATTTTTAAAAAAGTGTTAGTTAGCATACTTTCTCTATCATTAGCGTTCAGCTTTTCTGGACCTGTTTCAGCTGCATCTCATGCTGCTAACGGATCTGATGTAGTTCCTAGTAATCTACAATGGACTAGTTTCTCAGTTCGTGATGATTTGCACGGTGGAGCTACCACTGAATGGGAGAATGCTTTGCTAGAAGAAATGGAAAAGGGTAAAAAGCAAGCTCTTGATGATTATAAAGCAGGCAAAATAACTGAAGAAGAATATAATGCCAAATTAGTTGAGATTGATGGTTGGCAGAGTTACACAGAAGGATGGATTCTAGACGGAAGTAATACATCAAGTAATGTTAAATTCTGGGCTAAGAATACTGGATGGGACGGAGAATATGCCGCTCAGAGTTATGGTGGAGAAAAAATTCTAGTTGGTGATAACCCTTGGGGATTAACTCTAACTATGGAAAAAATTCCTGTAGAATATGGACGTTATTATACTTTGGATTTCGATATTTCAAGTGACCTTGAATTAGAGAAAGAAGTAGAGGGAAAGAAGGTAAAAGAAAGAACAGATAAGCAAGTTCTTGTTAAGGCTTTTGATTATCAGTCAAGAGGAGAACCATCAGCCGCTTTTGAAACTGTTACAGTAGATGGTGAAGATGCAGCGAAAGATGGTACTTTCATAATCAAGAAAACTCCTAAGGGAGAATCAGAAGTTATAACACATGTTACGGCAACATTTAAGATTCCAGATTCGAAGAATGATTGGAGTAGTGGACATGATACTGGCTTAAATACATACGTGGGAATCAAATTTGCATTTGGTGCATTCCTAAAAACTCGCGAAGAAGAAGTTGGCGCTAAAGGATACATCAATGTTAAAAACCTAAAGGTATTAGCAGGTACACAGTATACTGTTAGGTATTATGATGGCTCATCTTTGAAAGCTACTAAGTATGTAAACGAATATGATACAGCACAGATGGTTGCTTTGACAAAGAAAGGATATACTTTGAACGGATATACTAACATGGCTACAGGTGCTAGATATTCATTTGGTAGTTTTGTTGAAAGTGATCTTAACTTAAGAGCAAATTGGGTTAAAACTCCAAAACCAGCAAAAGCTTCTATTACAGTAAAGAGTAAAAAGAAAAAGAAAGTTACTGTAAAATTTGGTAAGAATGCAAATGCAAAAGGTTATGAAGTAAAATATTCATTGAATAAAAAATTCAAGAAAAAATCAAAATATAAAACTAAGACTAAAACTTCTAAAAATGTTGCTACATATACAATCAGCGGACTTAAGTCTAACAAGGTTGAGTATGTTAAGGCTAGAGCATTTAATACAGACTCACAGGGCCATAAAGTCTATGGAAAGTGGAGTAAAGTAAAGAAGGCATATGTTAAATAACAATTGCTGAAAAATGCACAGAAAGGTGATGTTTCATCATCTTTCTGTGCTATTTTTATGATACTATATATTTGTAAAAAATATTAGTAAAACACCCTATATAATGTTATAATTGTAGGGTAATTTGACTCAGAATAGTTGGATGTATTGTGCATCCAAATTACAAAGGAGTAGAGTTGTGAAAAAGAGTATTTTTAACAAAAAAATGATTAAGAGACTCGTGGTTAGCGTACTTTCACTTTCTATGGTATTCGGACTTTCAGGTTCGGTTTTTGGTGCATCTCATGCGGATGATGGATCAAATGTAATACCTAGCGATTCTCAGTGGAGTAGTTTTTCTATTTGTACCAGAGAAGATGGTGGTTCATGGGAAGACTCTCTTAAAGAAGTATTTAGAACTAATTCAGATGGTTCCTATTTCTTGGATGAGAATGGAGAGAAAGTTACTTTTGTAAAAGGTGTTGATTATGCCACAGAAGGTTGGATAAATGGTTCTGAAGGCATGAATAATAATGCTAGCGAAGTTACTTTCTACTGTAAAGCTACTGGATGGGATGGTGAGTATGCATCGATGACTCGTGGCGGCCCATCTGTATTGGTATCAGATAACCCTTGGGGAATGACTTTAACCATGACTGGTATTCCAGTTGAATTAGGTCGCTATTATACAATGGAATTTGATATAGCAGGTGATTTGAAGCAAACAAACTATAATGCTAATACTGGTAAGACCACATATGAACCAGCAGATAAACATATCTTATTGAAAGCATATGACTACAATTCAAATGGTGAGCCATCAGCAGCATTCGAGAATGTTACACAAGATGGTACAGAGATTTCAAAAGACGGTTTTGTTTGTGTTTACAAAACACCTGAAGGTGAAGATTTAAAATACTCTCATATAGTTGCTAAGTTTAAAATTCCTGAATCTCCAGACGACTGGGGTGGCGGAAAGCACAAAGGAATTTATTCGAATGTAGGTATTAAATTCGCACTTGGTGCAAACCTTGTTTCATATCCAAGTGAAGGATCTATGAAAGGCAACATTTATATTAAGAATATGAAAATGCTTGCTGGAAAACAGTATGTTGTTAAGTATTATGATGGAAATACTGTTAAATCATCAAAGTTCGTAAATGATGAAGAATCGGCAAGTAGTGTTAAACTTAAAAAAGTAGGTTGCACATTATCAGGCTTCACAAATATGGCCACCGGACAGAAGTATAATTTCTCAAATATTTTAACTAGCAATCTTAACTTGAGGGCGATATGGTCAAAAACACCAGCTCCATCAAAAGCATCACTTAAAGTTAAGAGCAAAAAGAAGAAGAAAGAAACAGTAACATTTGGAAGTAATAGAAATGTTCAAGGATACCAGGTAATGTATTCTTATAGCAAAAAATTCCAGAAAAAATCTAAGTTTAAGACTAAGACAAAGAATACAACAAATATCAGTACATACACTATAGGCTCCCTCAAGTCGGGTTCAGTAGTTTATGTTAAATCAAGAGCATACAATCTTGATTCAACTGGTTCAAAAGTATTTGGAGCTTGGAGTTCTACGAAAGCGGCTTACGTCAGATAAAATGAACATATTAGTGTGGGGAGACTTAATTGTTTCTCCATGCTATTTTTTTAATAAAAAATAAAGGAACGGAAATAAATGAAAAGATTAATAACAATTGTTTTATCAATAGCATTATTTGTTTCGGGATTAACAGTGATGCCTGCAAAAGCATCTGATAAAGTTATTCCGGAAGAGTGGTCTTTAAATGCAATAACAAATCCAAAATCCGGGAGTTTAATTGGTGCAGGCCATATTAGTATTTCCTGGAATAATAATTTGGAAAATGTCAGCAAATACAAAGTATATTTGGACGAAAAATTATATATGACGGTTAATGCCACTTCAGATGAGCAGATGAGTGTAGATTATTACACAGTAAAGGTGACTTATCACACGGTTCAAGTTATTGCAGAACTAGCGGACGGAACACAAGTTAAGTCATCTGTATACACCTTTTATGTTACAAAAAAAGGTATATGTGTAAATGAAAAAGATATGGGTGTTGCTGTGGACCCTGCATCTATGAATATTGGTTGGTATTACAATTGGGGCACTCAGTCATTTAAAGAAACAGGATTTAAGAATGAGAAGTTCTATAATCTTGACTATGTTCCAATGTTTTGGAATGATCCTAAAGAATCATATTCAAATGCATTTAAGAGATTTAAAGAACAAGGCTATAAATATATTTTGGGATATAATGAACCAGATCTTCAATGGGAGTCAAATATTAAGGCGGATGTCGCTGTGAGAAGATGGATGAAAGACTTTATTCCTAACAAAGGAAACATGTGCTTGGCTTCACCAGCAGTCTCAGTTTTTCCACAATGGTCTGATTGGTGGAAGAATTATTGGACATCTCTTCCTGACAGCGGAAAATCAGCTACAAATGTTATAGCGGTTCACAATTATCAGAAGAATTACAATGGTAGAAAGACAGCACTTCAATATCTCGAGCAGATAGACGAGTGCTATAACAAATATAGAAAACCAATCTGGATTACAGAATTTGCGGTATGGAAGTTTGATAAGAACGATAAAAGTGGATGTGCAAAGACAGAAGAGTTTATGAAGATTGTTCTTAAAGGACTAAATGAGAGAGATTATGTTGAAAGATATGCTTGGTTCTCGCCAGACTATAATTCAAAGGACGCAAGTTCATCTAGCTTATTTGATTATGGTACAGGAAATCTTACAACTTTAGGAAAGATTTATGCGCAGATTGGCAATCCAAATAAATATCCAGCGGTAACATATGGAGTAAACTCTACTATAAATCAAAATACTTCGATTGCATCTTGTGTTGCTTCAGTAGATACTCAGATGTTCTGGGTTAAGGGAAAAAAGAAGGCATTCAAGTATTCGATTCAGGCGATGGACGGAGCTGTTGGTTACCAACTCCAGTATTCGCTTAGCAAAAAGTTTAGCAAAAAGAAAAAGTATAAGACTAAGATTAAAAATTTAGGTGCTACAAAAACTGATGAAAAAAAGGGCACTATCAAAAAACTAAAGAAAAAGAAAAAATACTATGTTCGCACTAGAGCAATCAAACAATTGATGGGCAAAAAGTATTATTGTGGTTGGAGTAGTGTTCACAAAGTAAAGACAAAAAAATAATACTCACAAAATAGTTATTGGAAGGTAAGTAATATGAAAATCATGAAAAGAATATTAACAATTGTTGTATCGTTAGCATTGGTGATTGGAGGAATTAGTCTTGTTGCTCCAAGTAAAACTAGTGCTGAAGCTGATTTTGCCATCACATCACCTACTGCAGTATCTCTTAAGGCTGCTGGATTCTTTGATATAACATGGGAAGATGCATCTAGCATAAAGGAAGTTGACAGTTATGATGTGTTTATCGATGGAAGTTTGGTAGAGAATACTACCGATACAAAGTATGAATTCTATACAACAAAAGTTAATTATCATAAAGTATGGATAAGAGCTAATTTTAAAGATGGTACAAACCATTATTCGAAAACAGTAATATTTGGTGTATCAAAAAAAGGAATTGCCACAGAGCCAAATATGGGCTGTTGGAAAATTGACACTAAAGAACTAGGATTGGCTTGGTATTATAACTGGGGAAGAGGTTCTTATGCATACGACGATAATTATAAAGATTTAGAGTATGTTCCAATGGTTTGGGGAGATACAGATGTCGGCAAAATCCGAAATAAATTGCAAGCTGCTGTCAATGCAGGATCTAAATATATTCTAGGATTTAATGAACCAGATATGGACTATAAAGGCGGCGGTTGTAATATGGAAACAAGTACGGTGATTAGCCTTTGGTCTCATTTCCTAGCTTTTAATGATAAGATTAGACTTTGTTCACCTGCATATGCTATTTGGGGAGAAAATAGCAAGATGGTTCAGTTTATGGCAGGAGTAGAAAACAAAGTTGATGTTGTTTGTTTGCATTGTTATCCGGCTGACTGGAACGGTGGCAAAGCCATGGCTGATTGGTTCCTAGAAAAAGTTGTTGATGATGCATATAACAGATATCATAAGCCAATATGGATTACTGAATATTCCACTTCTGGAAATGGTATTACGCAAAGTGGTACTGCATCATTTATTGAAAATCTATTGCCAGGATTGGATAGTAGAGATTATGTCGAAAGACAATCATTCTTCTCATTTAATGCAGAAAAATTCGGTGGTGGATTATATAACTATAGTAATGGTGCACTTTCAGAATCTGGAAAGGCATATGCAAAGTATGGAAATCCTAAAGACTATTATGTGACAGGAACTGAAGTGAATCCTAGAGATGAATATGACCCACCAGAGGAGCCTACGAGTGAAGAAACTAGTACAGTTGCTCCAACTGAACAACCAACTTCTAGCACAACTGTTAAGCCAACACAACAGACAACTGTTAAGCCAACAACAGTTAAACCAACTACAGTTAAGAAGCCGGGTAAGGTAAAACTCAAAACTGTTAAGTATAAAAAGAAGAGAAAAGTATATGTTAAATTCAAGAAAGTATCTGGTGCAAAGGGATACCAGATTATGTATTCAGACGACAAAGGATTTGACGGATACTGGACAAAGAAAACAAAGAAGACTAGTATTACTCTAAAGAAACTTGATAAAAATACGAAATACTATGTTAAGGTTAGAGCATATAAACTTGTAAAGGGCGCTAAACTATACGGAAAGTGGAGTAAGAAAAAGAAAGTAAAAGTTAAAAAGTAAGCTTTAAAGGGAGTCTAGAAATAGGCTCCTTTTTTATTGCGCGAATGTGATGTTTGCTTGGTTGACAGACAATGTTACGAATGTTAAGATTATAGGGAATTAAACATAGTAGAGGCTGCGCTAGATAAGAGTAAGTTATAGGATGCACCTAAGCAGTTGAGTATAACTGAAAGGAGACAGCGCCGAAGGATAACTGGTAGGAAAGGTTGTCCTGGGCACAGGATAAAGAATCTTGTGACTGTCATCAAAAGGATGGAGAGCTACTTATTTTAGTTTTTTGAAAAAAGGAAGCTCTGAATATGAGCTTCCTTTTTAAAAAGATAAGTACACATATGTTTAATAATATATTTTTGGAGGACAGATAAATGTCAATTTTTAAAGGAGCAGGTGTAGCGATCATTACACCATTTAACGAGGACGGAAGTGTTAACTTCGACGAATTCGGAAAGTTAATCGAGATGCAGATCGAAGGTGGAACAGATGCGATTATCGTATGTGGAACTACTGGTGAGGCATCAACTATGAACGATGATGAACATCTAGCCACAATCAAGTATTGTATTGATAAAGTGGCTGGAAGAATTCCTGTTGTTGCAGGTACAGGTTCAAACTCAACAGCTGAGGCTATTAATCTTTCGAAGAAGGCGGCTGATTTGGGAGCAGATGGACTTTTGTGCGTAACACCTTACTACAATAAGGCTACACAGGAAGGGTTATATCAGTACTACAAGGCTATCTCAGATGCTGTTGATATTCCAATCATTATGTACAACGTTCCAGGACGTACAAGTACAAATATTCAGCCTGAGACAGCAGTAAGAATTGCAAAAGAAGTAGAAAACGTAGTTGCTATAAAAGAGGCATCAGGAAATATTGGACAGGTTGCTAAATTGGCAGCACTAGCTGATGGTTGCCTAGATATCTATTCAGGAAATGATGATCAGGTATTGCCTTTGATGTCACTTGGCGGAATCGGTGTTATTTCTGTTTGGAGTAACGTAGCTCCAAAGCAGGTTCACGATATGGCAACAGCTTACCTAAACGGAGATTTTGAAACAGCTAAGAAACTTCAGCTTGATGCTATCGATTTGATTGGCGCATTGTTCTGCGAAGTAAATCCTATCCCAGTTAAAGCTGGTGTAAATATGCTTGGCTACAATGCTGGCTCACTTCGTCCACCTCTAACTGAGATGACTGATGCTGGCAAAGAGCGCCTAAGAAAAGCAATGGAAGACTACGGTATTCTATAGGAGGATATAATGACAAAAGTAATAATGCATGGCTGTAATGGCCATATGGGTAAAGTCATATCAGAACTCTGTGCGAACGATGCGGATGTTGAGATTGTTGCTGGTATAGACTTAGATACAGAAGAAAATTTTGGTTATCCGGTGTTTGCAAACATCATGGACTGTGATGTGGAAGCGGACGCTATCATTGATTTTTCGGTGGCAGTGGCTGTGGACGCGCTTCTAGACTATGCCAAAGAAAAGAATACACCAGTAGTTCTTTGTACAACAGGTTTGTCAGAAGAGCAGTTAGCAAAGGTTGAGGAAGTGTCAAAAGATGTTGCAATTCTAAAGTCAGCAAATATGTCACTTGGAATTAACACTTTGATGAAACTTCTTAAGATGGCAACTGAAGTGTTGGCAGATAGAGGATACGATATTGAGATTGTTGAAAAACATCATAATCAGAAGCTTGATGCACCAAGTGGTACGGCGCTAGCTCTAGCGGATGTTATCAATGAGACAAAAGATAACAGATATGAATATGTTTATGATAGAAGTCAGAAGCGCGAGAAGAGATCTGAGAATGAGATTGGACTTTCAGCGGTTCGAGGTGGAACAATCGTTGGACAGCATGATGTGATCTATGCTGGAACAGATGAGGTTATCGAGATTCAACATACAGCATACTCGAAGGCGGTCTTTGGAAAAGGCGCAATAGATGCGGCCAAGTTCTTGGCGGGTAAAGGCCCAGGTATGTACGATATGAGTGATGTTATAGACTAAAAATTAAACCCAGATGCTTGTTAAAGCATTTGGGTTTGTTTTATAATAGAGGGGAGCGAAACGGAGGGTTTTATGAAAAAGATTAAAGTATGTGCGGCTACGCCAAATATCACAGTAGCTGATCCAAAAGCAAATGCAAAACAGATTATAAGGATTTCTAAGAACGCAGCGAAGAAGGGTGCAAAACTAATTGTATTTCCTGAATTATCTTTGACGGGATGTACTTGTGGTGACTTGTTCTTCCAGGATTCATTATTAGAGAGCGCAATGGAAAACCTCGAGGTGATAGCAGAAAAAACCAAGGATGTTAAAGCTGCTATTGTTTTTGGTATGCCTGCTTTAATCGACGATGAACTATACAATGTGGCTGCAGTTCTTTTCAAAGGTAAACTTTGTGGCTTTAGTATTAAGCACAACACATATTGGGATGCCTTCGGCGATGAAATCAGATGGTTCAGATATAGACTTCGTGGAAAAGTTAAGAAGATTGAATTTTTACCATTTGATTTGAAAAACAAATCAGGAAGAATTATTTCTGATAATATAAAAAGTGTAAATCTTGATGTGAGTGAAGACTTGAGAGTTGATTTCAAACGTCAGCTAGGTTTCACACTTGGTGTTGGAATTGGAAATGACGGATACGGAAGATACTTTTGCAGTGCTTACCAGGGCGAAGAAGTAGATATTGTTGCACACTTAGGTGCTAGAAGAAAAGTTGTGGATGAAGATAATACTTACTTTGTACAAAACGTCGCATATGATTCTAATGCACCAGTAGTTTATGCCGAGGCGGGAGACGGAGAGTCTAGTACGGATTTTGTCTTCGCAGGAGAGAGCGAGATTGCAAGTGAGTACACAGTTTATAAGAAGTCTACTCCGTTCAAGAACCAGACTATTTTTGCGGATGTTGATATAGACGAGAAGAAGGATGCAATGGTTAGAAATATGTATGGAACAACTATTGCGAAGTCTGAGGAGAAACCATCTAACCACAAGGTGCCTAATATTATGACATTAGATGGAGATGATTTTTATTCATTGCCAATTGGTGCGTTTATTCAAAACCAATTTATGCCAGAAGAAAAGCGTGAGCAGGATAATATGTGCAAAACTATTTTGAAGATTCAGGCTAAGGCTTTGGCGCAGAGAATGAAGGCTATTGGAACAGATAAGTTGGTGCTTGGTATTTCCGGTGGTTTAGATTCAACGCTTGCTTTGATTGCGTGTGTAAATGCATGCGATGAGTTAAAGATTAACCACAAGAATATTATTGCAATCACAATGCCTGGTTTTGGTACTACAAGCAGAACACACGATAACGCAAGTAAGCTTATGAGATTTTATGGTGTCACAAGACGTGAGATTGATATCACAGAATCTGTTAAGCAGCACTTTAAAGATATAAAACATGGAATTAGAAATAAGAATTCGACATACGAAAATGCGCAGGCTAGAATGCGTACAATGATTCTTATGGACGTGGCCAATGATGAAGGTG
>CAMZGB010000004.1 GCA_947306285.1 uncultured Lachnospira sp. | reverse complement strand
CTTTGAAAAAACTCCGGTGGATATTTTTGGGGTCGAATTTCAGGTAAAATTCCCGAGAATAGATTAAATGAGGATGACTGTGATGGTAAAGTGTCTTTTTATGGATCCACTTCTGTCTACTCCTTTCTAACTTTATCGACTTTTTGAGTGTTTTCGGGGTCTAAACTACTTAAAAGTCTTCAATACTCCAGTCATTCTCATTGAATCTATTTCAAAACTGTATATTTTTCATCCGAGATAGATTCAAAGTATATAGAAAGAGCTAAAAACTACTAAAAATAGAAGGAGGCGACCTATGGCCATGAGATCCATGCCTGCTGATATTCCAGAGGCAAGAGAGAATCAACTAATTTCTGCTGCTGTAAATCTAGCGGAGAAGCAATTGTTAGAAGGTACTGCGTCTCCTTCTGTTATAACTCATTATTTACGTCTTGCTTCTGGACGCGAACGTCTTGAGCGAGAAAAATTAGAACGAGAGAATGAAGTACTTAGGGCAAAAGCTGAAGCTCTTGAGTCTAATAGACGAACTGAAGAGTTGTATGCTCAAGCAATAGAAGCCATGCGAAGTTATAGTGGCTTATCTCAAGATGACGAATACGCTGGAATAGATTTCTATGAAGACTAGAAGCTACTCAGAGTTAATAAAGCTTCCGACTATTTCGGAAAGATATGAGTATTTAAAACTATTAGGTTCTGTTGGATTCCAAACTTTTGGTTCTAGTAGATTTCTTAATCAAGGATTTTATACATCTAGTCAATGGAAGCGAACAAGAAGAGACATAATTCTCAGAGACAATTCGTGTGATCTTGGAATAGCAGACTATGAAATATTTGATAGACCTGTAATACATCATATAAACCCGATAACAATAGAAGATGTTGAAAATGAGAACTGGGAAAAGTTATTTGACCCAGAGAATCTTATAACTACTTCTTATAATACACATCAGGCTATTCACTTTGGAAACGAATCCATGCTTCCAAAGTTGCCAATAGAAAGAACCCAAGGCGATACTTGTCTATGGAGGTGAGTTTCTAAATCGATAGGAGAGTGTTATGGAAAATAGTATTCTAGACTCAATTAAAGACGCATCTGGAGCCAGCGTTGATGACTCGGCATTTGATCAAGAATTGATTTTACATATTAATTCAGCATTTATGACTTTGCGACAATTGGGAGTAGGTCCAGAGATACCTTTTTCTATCGAGAGTAACTCAGAAGTATGGTCTTCGTTTACTACGGATGAAGCTATTCTCCCTATGGTCAAATCATATGTAACGTTAAAAGTTCGAACGTTATTTGATCCTCCTACATCAGCTTCATTAGCGACTGCTTTAAAAGACACACTAGCAGAATATGAATGGCGCTTGAACATAGAAGCAGATGACTACGATGTAGAGGAGGGTGAAGAGAATGACTAATGAGTATGATTATGAATCCAATGTAATAGACGATTTTATAAAACGTTATAGCAATGAAAAAATCTCACACTCTGACTTCTTGGAACATCATGGTACCAAAGGTCAGAAATGGGGTCGTCGTCAGTATCAAAATCTGGATGGTTCTTTAACTGCTTTAGGGCGAATCCACTACGGTGTTGGAGAAGCTAGAAAAGGTGCTAAGAAAGTCGCAGAAGGAACCAAGGCTGTTACTGGGAAATTAGGTGGGGCCGCTGCTTCAGGAGCTAAGAAATTGGGTGGGGCTATCAGAAAAACCGTTGCTCCAACAAATGCGGATTTAGCAGAAAAGTATCAAAAAGCGGTCGATGCTAATAATAGAAAACAGTTAATAGCTGCGACAAAGGAACTACAGGGAAAGAAAAAGAAGTTAAAAGACATGACCGACCAAGAGGTTATTGATCGATTCAACAGACTTCAAAAAGAAGCAGCAATACGTGCCATGGAGAAAGAAGCAAAGAAAGGTCCTGTAAGAAAGTTTATAGAGGAAAACGCAAAAGCTGGATTCAATAGAGCGATGAATGCTACAGTCGAAAATGCTGTAAAGAAGCTGTTTGAAGAAGAAAAACCAAAGAAGTATTCCGACCTTCTTAACGAACGTAAGGCAGAGTTAGGACTTGAAGTTCTCGACGGTAATGAAAAAGTTAGCGCAGAAGCTGCTCAAAAGCTCAAGGATTTAAACTCTGCGAATGCAAAACCAAAGGGCGGAGATAAACCTAAGAACGACGATAAACCGAAAAACGACGATAAACCTAAGAACGACGATAAACCTAAGAACGACGATAAACCGAAAAACGAGGATAATAAATCTGAAAGTAAAAAGCGCGAAAAGACACAAGCATGGTATAAAGAACCTTCTGAAAAGGCGAAAGTAATAAAGACGAGAATAATACGTTAAGGTGGTCTAATGCTATCAAACACAGCAACTCCTAAATATTATGGCGAATTTAGAGATGCTGTTGCTCGTGGTGATATAGCAGTCAATAATGAAGTTTCTATGGAAATGAATCGAATAGATTCTTTGATTGATAATCCTGGAATTTACTATAATCCAGATGCAGTAGAAGGATTCATTCGATATTGTGAAAATGAAATGACATTAACCGATGGCTCTGATTTAAATTTATTAGATACATTTAAATTATGGGCCGAACAGATATTTGGATGGTATTATTATATAGAGCGTCCCGTGTATCAGCCTAGTGAAAACGGGCATGATGGACGATATGTTCGAAAGATAATTAGAAAAAGATTAGTAAATAAACAATATTTAATCGTAGCAAGAGGTGCGGCAAAATCAATGTATGCCGCATGTATTCAAAGCTTTTTTCTAAATGTTGATACGGATACTACACATCAGATAACAACTGCTCCTACAATGAAGCAAGCTGATGAAGTTTTATCACCAATACGGACTGCTATAACAAGAGCAAGAGGACCTCTATTCAAATTTCTTACTGATGGCTCTCTTCAAAATACAACAGGCAACAGAGCTCTTAGACAAAAATTAGCATCTACTAAAAAAGGAATCGAAAACTTCTTAACCGGATCTCTTTTAGAGATTAGACCAATGAGTGTTAATAAACTACAAGGTTTAAGATCTAAAATAAACACAGTAGATGAATGGCTGTCTGGAGATATTCGAGAAGATCCTATAGCAGCAATTGAACAAGGTGCATCTAAATTAGACGATTATCTTATTTTAGCAACTAGTTCAGAGGGAACTGTACGAAATGGTGCTGGTGACACAATTAAAATGGAATTAATGAAAATACTCAAAGGAGAGTATGTTAATCCACATGTGTCTATTTGGTATTATCGGTTAGATGATATTTCCGAAGTAGAAGATCCATCTATGTGGATCAAAGCTCAGCCGAACATAGGTTTAACGGTTACTTATGAGACATACCAGCTCGATAAAGAACGTGCTGAGAAATCACCGTCTACAAGAAATGATATTTTAGCAAAACGATTCGGTATTCCAATGGAGGGTTATACGTATTTCTTTAGATATGAAGAAATTCAACCTCATTCAAAGAGAGAATATTGGAATCTTCCTTGTTCGATGGGCGCAGACTTGTCCCAAGGCGATGACTTTTGTGCATTTACTTTTCTATTCCCTCTTGCTGATGGAACTTTTGGTGTAAAGACTCGTTGTTACATCACATCAAGAACTCTATATCGTTTGCCAAGTGCAACGAGAATTAAGTATAACGAATTTATGGAAGAAGGAACGCTTGTTATTCAAGAAGGTACTGTTCTGGATATTGATAAGTTTGTATATGAAGATCTTGATGAGTTTATTATTCAATCTAACTATGACGTTCGAGCATTTGGATATGATCCGTATAATGCAAGAGAGTTTGTAGAGCGTTGGGCTACAGAAAATGGTCCGTATGGTATAGAAAAGGTAATTCAAGGAGCTAAAACCGAATCAGTTCCTCTTGGCGAGTTGAAAAAACTTGCCGAAGATAGATGTCTAATTTTTGATGAATTAATGATGTCGTTTACTATGGGTAATTCTGTTGTGCTAGAAGACACAAACGGAAATCGAAAATTATTAAAGACTCGGTATGATCAAAAAATAGATTCTGTCGCTGCTATGATGGATGCTTATGTAGCTTATAAATTGCATAGAGATCAATTCGATTAATTTCGTCAAAATGAGAATATTTTATCGTATTGAAGGAGGTGAAATATGAAATTTGCTGATAGACTTTCTCATGCTTGGAATGCATTTACCATGAATGACACGCAACGAAATCAGACAAAGATATATTCTAAAGCATTTACTAATGGGATGACTTCATCGGCTAGATTAGAGAAGACACCATTACGAATAGGTACTGAACGAACTATCTTGGCCTCAATATACAATCGTATTGCTATAGATGTGGCAACGATTGAGATTCGTCACGCTAGGGTAGATCAAAATGGTAGATTTCAAGAAGAAATTTCCTCTAATTTAAACGAGTGCTTATCAGTATCGGCCAATAAAGATCAAACGGCTAGAGCATTCTTAATGGATGTTGTTTTATCTATGTTCGATGAAGGAGACGTTGCGATAGTTCCGGTTGACACAACATTCGATGTAACCAAGACAAATTCTTATGATATACAATCTGTTAGAACTGGAAAAGTTCGACAATGGATGCCTGATCACGTTAGACTTGAGGTTTATAACGATAAAACTGGACAACGAGAAGAAATAACTTTGCCTAAAAGTAAAGTATGCTTAATAGAGAATCCGTTGTATCAGGTTATGAATGAACCAAATTCTACGCTGCAACGATTAAAGCATAAACTCGCCTTGTTAGATGCAACCGACGATAAGCAAAATTCCGATAAACTGAACATGATTATTCAGCTTCCATATACAATAAAAAGCGAAAGTCGTATGGAGCAAGCTGAAAAGCGTCGTAAACAAGTTGAGATGCAGCTAACCGATTCAAAATATGGCGTTGCCTATATTGACGGCACAGAGAAGATTGTTCAATTAGGTCATCCTATAGAAAGTCGATTGATTGAACAAATTACATATTTTACAGATCAATTGTATTCTCAATTAGGACTTACACCAGCCGTGTTTAACGGTACTGCTAATCCTCAAGAAATGTTAAACTATAATAACCGAACTATAGAACCGATTGTCGGAGCTATAGTCGACGAAATGCATAGGAAGTTCTTAACCAAGACAGCTAGAACTCAGGGACAAGCTATAGTTTACTTTAGAGCTCCGTTTAGTCTTGTTACGATTGATAATCTTGCTGATATGGCGGAGAAATTTACTCGTAATGAGATTCTTAATAGTAACGAAGTTCGAGCAGTTCTTGGTTACAGACCTGTCGATACTCCTCGTGCTGAAGAATTGCTAAATAAGAATATTAATCCAGTCGCAAATGATCCTCAATTAATGATAGATCCGACTCAACAACTTCCCATAGATCAAACAATGCCTCCCGAGCAAGAAGGAATAGTTGATGCCGAGACTGGTCAAAATGAGAATATTGGTTTATCTTCTTACGAAGATATGACTAGTGAAGAATTAGAATCATATCTAAAGAAATTGGAAGCATATGATTCAGAATTAGACGATCTCGATAAACAGGTGGATGAGGCTTAATGAATACGTATGTTATCGATAAACCAGCTACATCTGGCATTAGATATCGTACTAATTCTAATGCTTATCTTGAGCATGCACAGGACGCTGCTACACAACGACAGAATTATGATTCTAATAAACGTCGAGAAAGATATTTAAGAGATAAAGCCGAAGGAAAAACGGGATTTAAAGGTGTTTCTGCTAGAACTACAAATCCTTATGGTAATTATGCTAGTTTATATTACAATCCTGAAAAAGCAGCTGCTTATTATTACTCTCACAGAAAAGAGAATAAAGAAGTATCTCTTCGTAGATCTCATGAGGCTAAAGGTTCTAGAACTGGTGTTTCTAATGGCGAGGAAAAAATCGATCCTAAGAAGAAAGAACTTCAAGATAGTATGGATCGACAGAAAGAAAAACTAGCAGAAATAAAAGCTCGTAAACAAGAGCAAATAGCTGATAGTAAAGAGCGACAGCGAGCAGCTTTAGATGAAAGTATGGCTCGGCAAAGAGAAGATATTGCTGCAATACAAGAGGCTCTTAAAAATATTCGTCAAGCCAGCAAAGATACAAAAGCAGGATTACGAGCTGAAACAAAAAGCAAAATACAAAATCTTAAAGACAATCTTAAAGCTGAAGTAAATGACATAAAGAATGCAATCGCTAATAAGCGGGAAGCTGCTAAGTTAGATAAAGAAAATGCTAGAGAAAAAGCAAAATCTGATATAGAAGCAGAGAAGAAGACTAAAGATACAAACATTGAAAAAGATGTTAAGAAACTTAAAGAAGATTTAGATAACAAGAATAATCCAATACGACTTAAGAATGCTTCTATTAGAGGTCGTTTGGAATCTATGAACGCTAATAGCGATAAGAAATTGAGAGCTAGATTGAAAAAACAATTAGCTGATAACTGTGAAGAAATAGCGGAAGCTAATGCAAAATTCACAGATAATGTTTCGTCTGTAAAGACCGAACATACTGAAACTATGAGATCTAATATTAACGATATACGAGCTCATTTGAAAGAGTATATTCAATCTAGTAGCGCAGAACAGAAAGAAAGTATTTCGAATCTAAGAGATGAAATAAAGAGTCTTCGACAGGAAAATCGTAACGAGATTCAGAAAATCAGAATACAACTTAAATCTGATCTTGCTGATGAGACACAAAAAGCCAAAAGCCAAATCAATGAAAGGAATTCTGAGAAGAAATCTCGTGTTGCTTCTGGTAAGGAAGAGCGTGCTTCCGTTAGATCTTCTGGCAAAGAAGAACGTCAAGGGATTACCAGTAAGGCTAAGAGCGAAAGTAAAGCAGTTCGCGAAGCCGGTAAGGAAGAGCGTAAAGCCATTCGTGAGAAGTATAAAAAGAATAAGACAAAGTCGAAGACAAAATCCGATAGTTAAGAAAGGTAGGTGTGAAATATGTATGATTTTAGTGGCTATGCTACTAAGAATGATCTAGAGTGCGGAGATGGTCGAATTATTCGAAAAGATGCCTTTAAGGATAACGACAATACTCGCGTTCCTCTTGTTTGGGCTCATGTTCATAATGATCCAAATAGTGTTCTTGGACATGCCGATCTTGAGAATCGTGATGATGGTGTTTATGCATATTGCACATTCAACAACACCGAATCCGGTCAAAATGCGAAGGAACTTGTTAAGCATGGAGACATAACTTCTATGTCTATTTATGCAAACAGGCTTAAGCAACAAGGATCGAATGTTATACATGGTATTATTCGAGAGGTAAGTCTTGTCCTTGCCGGCGCTAATCCAGGCGCTCTAATCAATCCAGTTAGCATTGCTCATGGTGATGGTACTTATACCGATCTCGATGACGAAGCGGTAATTTATACAGGTGAAGATTTTATTCTACATGCTGATGATTCTGAAGATTCTGAAGATTCTGAAGATTCTAACGAATCTAAGAATAAGTCTAATAAAAAGAAAGATGATGGAGAAGACATGGCGGACGGTTCAGAGAAGACGGTTCAAGATGTTATCGATACTATGAACGATGAGCAGCGAACCGTTCTTGAGTATCTTGTAGACAAGGCTTATAATCGAGAGATGAAACATTCAGAGGATGACTCTGAGGAAGAGATTGACGATTCCGACGAGACAGTTGAGGATGTTCTTAAAACTTTTAACAAGAAGCAGCGTATGGTGCTTGATTATCTTGTTGGTAGTGCTATGAGTAGTGCTAAGAAAAATGTGAAGCATGACGATATGGAGGAAGATATGAAATCCAATGTATTTGATACCCCCGAGAATGAGAAGTATACTGAGCTCAGTCACGATGATATTTCTTCGTACATTGAGTCGGCTAAGACTGGCTCTAACGGTTCTCTTAAGCAGGAATTCCTTGCTCATGGTATTGAGAACTTAGAGGTTCTTTATCCTGAGGCCAAACTTGTTGGTCAGAATCCTGAGCTTATTACCCGCGATATGACCTGGGTTGATAAGGTTTGGGGTTTGATTCGTAAGACTCCGTTTGCTCGGATTCGTTCTGTTGCTGCCAATATCACAGAGTACGAGGCTCGTGCTCGTGGTTATCAGAAGGGCGATCAGAAGATTGAGGAGATTCTTTCTCTGCTTGCTCGTAGCACCACTCCTCAGACGGTGTATAAGCTTCAGAAGATCGATCGTGATGACGTTGTTGACATTACCGATCTTGACATTGTCGCTTGGATGAAGGTTGAGATGCGTACGATGCTCAATGAGGAAATCGTGCGTGCAGTACTTGTTGGCGACGATCGTGCTAGCTCTGATCCTTCTTACATTAATCCTGAGCACATTCGTCCGATTTATCAGGATTCTGATATTTACACCATTCATGATAAGGTGATCATCGGTTCTTCTGCTACCTTTAATGATATTGCAGATGCTATTATTGAGCATTCTGTTCTGGCTCGCAAGAACTACATGGGTTCAGGCACTCCTGTGATGCTTGCTTCTACCGATGTAATTACTCGCATGCTGCTTGCCAAGGATCAGCTTGGTCATCGTATGTACCGCAACGAGAACGAGCTTGCCGCCGCTCTTCGTGTCAAGGAGATTATCGAGGTTCCTATCTTTGATGGTGTCACTCGTACTGCTTCGGTTAGCACTGTCAATGATGGTGTAACTGTCACGACTCAGGAGCAGCGTAAGCTTCTGGCTCTTATTGTTAACCTTAATGATTATTGCCTTGGTGCCGATAAGGGTGGCAATGTTAACCTGTTCGACAACTTTGACCTCAACTTCAACAAGTACGAGTATCTGATTGAGACGCGCGTGTCGGGCGCTCTTATCAAACCGTACAGTGCTATTGCCATCGAGACTGCTGGCGATTTGCCGTTTAGTTTCGGAACGGTTTCTGGTATGTATTCCAGCCGTAGGACCGGAACCACTGGAACTACCGGTGCCACTGGTGAAACTGGCGAATAATCCTTCTTAGGTCAAAATGAGAAGGTGGTAGCGCATGGCTCGATTTTATGGAAAAATTGGTTTTGAGATAACAACTGAAACTCGACCCGGAGTTTTTAAAGAGCATTATGAAGAGAGAAGTTATAAAGGAGATGTTATAAAAAACAGTCGTAGATGGGATTCTTCTGATAAATTAAACGACGATTTAATAATTTCCAATGATATTAGTATAATTTCTGATTCTTTTGCTAATGCTAACTTCGGAGTCATGCGCTACGTACGTTGGATGAATCAAGTCTTTGAAATAACGTCAGCCTCCATTGATGTTGAGCGCCATAGAATAACTCTTAGTCTTGGAGGTGTATTTAATGTCCCAAACAGTGATTGAGAATCAAAGAGACTATATTCATAATATACTTAGCAATATTGACGGAGTTAAGAAAGTTTTCTTTCAACCACCAAAAGATTTACAATTAGTATATCCGTGCATTATATATTCTTTAGAAGGATTGTCTTCATTATATTCTGGTGACAAAAGATATTTGACTTTTCCGTCTTATTCTTTAATACTAATAGATTACGATCCGGAGAGTATTATTCAAAAGTATATAATGGACCTAACTGGCGATTGTCACGTGTCATTTGATCGCTTTTATACTTCTGATAATCTTAATCATTGGGTTTATACTCTTGAGTTTTCAAAGGCTTTGTGGTAATTATATTTTATAATGATACATTCTAAGGAGGAATAGAATGAGTCGATTAATATGGGATTCGATCGGCGAGCATTTTTATGAGACTGGTGTAAATCAGGCTGTTTTATATCCGGTTAGTACTTCTGGTACGTATCCTAGTGGTGTTGCTTGGAATGGTATTACTTCTATTTCTGAGTCTCCTTCTGGTGCAGATGCGAATAAGCAGTGGGCTGATAACATCAATTATCTTACCCTTTATGGCGCCGAGGAGTTTGGCGGAACTATCGAGGCATTTACTTATCCTGATGAGTTTATGGAGTGCGATGGTTCGGTATCGGTTGTTCCTGGTGTGAGCATTGGTCAGCAGCCTCGTAAAGGCTTTGGTTTATCTTATGTTACCAAGGTCGGCAATGATACTGTTGGCCAGGAGTTTGCTTATAAAATCCATCTCGTATATGGTTGTCGAGCATCTCCTTCAGAAAGGTCGTATGCTACGATCAATGATTCTCCAGAGGCCATTACCTTTAGCTGGGAATTGACTACGACTCCTGTGGCCGTTACTGGACATAAACCTACTGCTATTATCACTATTGATTCTAGGGACTTTGTTACAACTGCCGAGCGCGCCAAGCTTAAGGCGTTCGAGGATATTATTTATGGTCGCGATGCGGTCGAGGCTGATGCTCAGAATAATATTGAAGCAGTTACTGCTCTTGAAGCTCGACTTCCATTGCCTGATGAGGTTATTAGTCTACTTACTGTTCCGGCCGGAACTACTGGTTAAACTATTAAAATGAGAAGTTCTATAGGGGTCTTCTATAAAAAACCCCTTTTTATTATGCCCCCATGGCGGAATTGGCAGACGCGTGAGACTTAAAATCTTTTGTTCTTTGAACGTGTGGGTTCGAGTCCCACTGGGGGTACCTATTATGGGCTTGTAGTACAACGGTTAGTACAGGGGACTCATAATCCTTTAATCAGAGTTCGACTCTCTGCGAGCCCACCTACTTATTAAGGAATTTAACATGGATGAATCTGATACGTTTTATGTTAATACGAATAAATGCAATAGGATAAAACCAATAAATCCATACATAAATATTTATTATACATTTAATCCAGATACAAACTACATTATACAATGCGACGACCAAGAGATACAAACAACCGGCAAAGAGTTGTTTAAAGCTATAGAAAAGTTACTTTATAGCTAATATAAAAAGGGTCCTTAGCTCAGTTGGTAGAGCAGGAGACTTTTAATCTCAAGGTTATGGGTTCGATTCCCATAGGACCCACCATTTTTCGGATCTATTTTTTTTGATAAAAGGAGTATACAAAATGATTAAGTGGCCTATTACCTATACCACCTACAATGATGAGACTATCACTGAGGATTTCTATTTCAATTTGAATAAGGCTGAGCTTATTCAGATGCAGTTCGATGTCAACGGTGCGTATAGTCAATTTATAGAGCGAATAATGAATGAACGAGATCTCAAGACTATTGGCGATCAGTTCCGAAAGATCATTCTAAGTTCGTATGGTAAGAAATCAGACGATGGTAAGCAATTTCGGAAGTCTCCCGAGATTCTTGCTGAGTTTGAACAATCTGAAGCATATCCTACTTTGTATATGCAGCTTCTTGAAGATTCTGATAAGATGGTTGCGTTTGTTAGAGGCATTCTTCCTAAGGATCTTCAGAATGCAAACGAGCTTAAGAGAGCTGAGCTTAAGACAGTGTAGGGTCGGTGATAGAGAATGCTCCATTTAAATGTTGATGGCGGTGAATTTTTTGATGAAGATTCGCAAGAGTTTATTATAGTTAAACCTCAACGTCTTGTTATGGAGCATTCTCTCCTATCTTTGTCAAAATGGGAAGCCAAGTGGAAAAAACCTTTCTTAGCTCAGAATCCAAAAGAAGATAATAAAACAACTGAAGAATATATGGATTATGTTAGATGTATGACTATTTCTCAAAATGTAAACCCTCTTGTGTATAGATGCCTAACAATGAAACATTTTGATGAAATAAAGAAATATATCGACGATCCGCATACTGCTACTACAATAAATAGTATTAGTAAAAGACAAAGTAGACGAATTATTACAAACGAGTTAATATACTATTGGATGATAGCTCTTAATATACCTATGGAATGTGAAAAATGGCATTTGAATAGATTACTAACTTTGATACAGATCTGCAATATAGAAAATAACCCAAAGCAGAAAAAAATGGGACGAAATGCAATCCTTCAACAAAATAGAGAACTTAATGCTGCTAGACGCGCTAAGTATCATACGAAGGGTTGATATTTTTCACTTACTTTTTATTTTTATTAACATGTCTCATTTCTAAGAGATGGATTATTTACGTTGGTCTTAAGAGAAATGAGGTATGTATGTCTATTATTGAGTTTGGTCATACTGGATCGTTTAAGAAAACTAAGAATTTCTTAGAATCTGCTGGAGATCATACTAAGTTAAATAGAATAGCAAGAATAAACACCATAGCAGAAGAAGGCGTTCGAGCATTGTCTGAAAATACTCCTAAACGGACAGGAAAAACTGCTTCGTCATGGAGTTATAGTATAGAAGATAAGAACGGAAAAACTACGATTTCTTGGAACAACAGCAACGTAGTTAATGGTGTAAATATAGCGATAATTTTACAATATGGCCATGGCACTAAAAATGGCGGTTATGTAGTGGGGCGAGATTATATAAATCCTGCATTGAAACCAATTTTTGATGCTATGGCAAATAACATGTGGAAGGCGGTGGTTTCGCTATGAGTACTCAAGTGGATAATAGAGTTGTAAAAATGACGTTCGATAATGAACAATTCGAGCGTGGTATTAAAAACACAAAAAAGACACTAGAGGATTTTGAAAAAGCATTAAAATTAGACGGTGCTACCGCTGGTTTTGACGCTTTAAAGGCTGCTACAGATAAAGTTAATTTATCAGCTCTTGGTGATAAAGCAAAAACAGAAGCTTCTAGAATAGATTCTGCATCTACAGAAGCTATGAAGAGTATTGATAAAATAGATGATAGTGCTAGTAATGCAGATTTTTCAGATTTAGGAAAAGCTGCTAATAATGCTGTTATGGACGTCAATGATGCAGCATCAAATGTTAATTTATCTGGAATAACAAATGGTACTGAAGAAGCTTCAAGTGGATTTAACGCGCTAGAAGTTGTTGCTACCGGAGCATTATTCAGCATAGGAGAATCGATCAGTGATTTAATTACTGGCGGATTAGCAAGCCTTGGTAATAAAATTAAAGAATATACCATAGATCCAATAGCTGAGGGTTTTGGAGAGTATGAAACTCAAATCGGATCAATACAAACAATATTGGCTAATACCGGTAGAGGATTTGACAATCAAGATGCAATAGATGAAGTTAACACAGCTCTTGATCAATTAAACACGTATGCCGATAAAACTATTTATAATTTTACAGATATGACACAAGCTATCGGAAGCTTCACTTCCGCCGGTCTTGGTAGAGAGAATCTACAAGAGGCAGTAGATGCTGTACAAGGTGTTGCTAATGTGGCAGCTTTGGCAGGAGCCACTGCTTCGGATGTTCATAGAGTTTTACCGCAATTGGCTCAGGCATTATCATCAGGAGCTGTTACTCAGCAAGACTGGATGTCTATACAAACGGCTCATATGGACAGCAAGATATTTGTTGATACCATTGCCGATGTTGCTATGCACATGGCTCAAGCTGGAAAAGCAGAACAGGCTGCCTATGAAGCCGGAAATGCTATATTAAATCAGGGCGTTACAATGCGAAGTGCGCTTAATAAAATAGATTATAAAGAGTGGGCTGGATGGTTTAGTTCTGACATATTATCAAATGCTTTGCAGTTATTTACCTATGACTGGAAAGAAATGACTGCTGATGAAATAGAAGATGCTAAAAATTATTTTAGGTCTTTAGGATATACTACAGAAGATGAATTTACTAAGATATTTGAGCAAGCTGAATTAGCTCAGAGAGCTGCTAAAGAAGTAAAGACTTGGTCGCAGTTATGGGATACTATAGGAGAAGCCATAGGCTCTAACTGGGCCGGTGTTTGGCGAAATCTTATTGGCGATTTCAAACAAGCCACAGACACCTTTACTTTTCTTAGTGATAGCATATCAACAGGCATTGATGGATTATTTAGTGGAATAGTAAACGCGGCAAAAATATTTAATAAATCGGGAGCAATAGATATAATTTTCGGTGGTTTCTTTAGAAATGAAAAGGGCGAAAAAGAACTAGATAATTTAACAAACGGTTTTAAAAGAGTCGAGGGTGCTATTGATTATTTAGTTCAAGCTATAGCAAAACCATTAGGAGCTATAAAAGAGGCGTTTGATAACGTATTCGGAATGACTGACGATCAATTAGGCTTAACTATAACTTCTTTTGCTTTAGCATTTAAAGATTTTGCTCAATCTTTAGTTATATCTGATAATGCAGCAATGGGACTTAGACAGATATTCGAAGGCGTGTTTAGCATCCTTGATATTGGTTTGACTATAGTTCTTGATTTGGGTGCAGCATTCTTTGGATTGGTTGGAATAATACGAACTTTTACCGATCCATTAGTTGATATTGCTTTAGTTTTAGTTGGACAAATCGGTCAAGCTATAAAATGGATTCATGATAAGTTTTTAGATTTAAGAGCCGCTGCAGTAGAATTAGTATATCCATTTATTGACCTTATAGGCGTTATTGAAGAGATAGTAAAAGGATTCTTTGGCTTTGTAGATATTCCAAATCAGATTCAAAGCATAGGCGATACAATAAAGAACGTTTTGGATATGTTTTGGAATTTTATTGATATTCCTGGTATTTTTCGGGTAATAGCCGATGCAATACGAAGTGTGTTTGGTTTTATAGGCGATTTAACTGGTTGGAATAAAGCAGTTGAAGAATCTAACAATTTGCTAAATACTACAGGAGAAGAAGTTTCTGCAGTTGATATTTGGATACAAAACTTATTAAAGAATCCGATTATTGCATTCTTTAAAGGTATAATGGATGCAATTTTAGGCCTTCTTCCATCTATAGCTGGTTTAACAGATGGATTGAATAAGGTTGATGAAGAAGGTCGAAAAATAACATTAGCATCTATTTTTAGAACTATCGCAGATGTTATCCATTCTATATTGACTCCATTATCTCAAATTGTACTTATTATAGGAAAAGGACTATTATCAGCGATTGGGTTAATCTTTAATCTAGTTACCGCTATAGGTGGATTTGCGCTTAAGCTTAAAGATGCTTTCTTAGCATGGGAGCCGATAAAAAATGTCATAGATATGTTGAATCGGTTTAAAGATGGAGCTATAAATTTCTTCTTGTCACTTCCAGAAAAGCTAACCAGAGTTTCGGATGGAATTAGTAATCCGTTGGGTATTATACAACGTGTTTTCGGAGGAGTGATTGATTGGTTCCAAGGAGTAACTGAATATTTTGGTAATATAACTGTTGAACAGTTTATTACGGATGTTAAAAATTGGGCGAATGGTGTTATCGAATCAGTAAAAGGAGTATTCGAGTATTTCTCAAATGTATCTCCAGAACAAATGGTTGACGATTTTGTTAATAATGTATACATAGGTATACAAAATGGTTTCGGAAATTTAATAGGGATAGCTAAACACTTGGATGGGATATTTCCTAGTTTAAATGGAGTATTCGAAAACGGTCTTAATAATATTAAAAATACGTTATTTTCGTGGTTATCAGGTATAGGAGACTTTATAGCTTCCGTTGCTGCTGAATCTGAAAACATTCCAGATTTTGTATCAAAATTATTTGTCAAAATAGGAAGCGCTATTGCCGATGGATTCGCTGGAATCATCGAAAATATTAAGAATTTTAATCCATCAGAAATGGGTGGAATGTTTGGTGGAGTAGTAGATTTCTTTAGAAATGCAGCTGAGAATTTAGAAAATACTTTTCCTGCTTTGGATGGAGTGTTGACTAACGGCCTTAATACTACTGTTGAAAATATTAAGAATTTCTTCTCGGATATAACTGGTGACGCAGATAATTGGGGAGATGCGTTTTCTAATATATTTGATAAAATAGGAGATAATATTTCTAAATTACCAGAAACTATAGCTAATGCGTTTACTTGGTTAGCCGATAAAGCTGGTGCCGGATTAAATTGGATTGCTGATCAATTAAGATCTCTTCCGGGCCCGGTTGGAGAGTTTTTTACCGGTTTAATTGATAATTTAAAACTTTTAAAACAACCGATAGATGCTGCTATAGGTTGGATAACTGGGTTATTCGATACCATAAAGAATTTGATATTTCCTACGAAGAATAAGTCAGTTAGCACTCCATTGGATCTTGTTAAAAATAGTATAGATAATTTTAAAGCAGAAAATATAGGAAACAGGTTCTTTGGATTTATAGATTCTATAAAAGAAGTTCTCAGTGGTAAAGTAGATAATCTTGGAGAATTTATAAAGAATATACCATTGCGTTTAGTTGACATGTTATCTACATTTATAACATATCTTGGTGATAGTGGATTAATAAATCAAGTAGTTGATATAATAACTAAAGTTATGATTGGTAAAGTTTTATGGTCTTTAACTGATTTTATAAAGGGTATTGGTAATTTATCAAATGTTGCAGCAAAATACCTTAATAAAAAGAACGAAACTGCTATTGCAGATAAGTTTAAAGAAATCGCCATTGCTTTTGGAATAATAGCTGCTGCATTATTTGTTATATCTCAAATACCAAAAGATCGTGTATTACAATGCGTTGGTATTGTAGGAGCTTGTGGTCTTATTATAGTAGCTATGGAATTTCTTTCTGGGTTAATAGCTAAAAATCTAAATAAAAAAGCTGGCGATCAATTAGTTAAGACTGCCGCGACAATAGGCGTGTTTGCAGCAGGATTGTTGTTGATGATGTATACTGTTGAACGACTGAATAAATTTGACTATATGGCAAACGCAAAAGGTTTAATAGCTGCTGGCGTAGCAATTACTGCTTTAGGTTTATTAGCTGCTCTTATTACCGCAAAAGGTGGTAAGGGTGGAAAGAATATGATTCAAGCAGCTGCTGGTATAGTTATTTTGGTAGCAGGTCTTAATTTACTAATTCCTGTTTTGTATGATTTAAATGCTTTTGTTCAAGCATTAGAGGGCTGGGATGCTGTAAAACTTTTTGTCGCCATGTCAGCATTAGTTGGATTTATAACAGGTTTAGGATTTGCCTTGTCTACAATAGGCGAACACGGCGTTGGAGCAGCAATAGGCATGCTTGGTTTAGCCGCTTCGTTGGGTATGATAGCTGATGTTTTAATTAAGCTATCCGGTGTGGATTTTGTTAGCCTTTTGGTTAGTTTTGGAAGTTTATATTTATTAATAGATCAACTTTCTGATATTACAAAAAATACAAAAATGTTAGATCTAATTGGGACTTCAATTGGAATTGCTGCATTTGCTGGTTCTGTCGGAATATTGGCTCAAGCATTAAGTTATTTAGCTAAAAACGACGCGGCTAGTTTAGCAGCTGTAGGTGCTTCAATAGGAGTTCTATTGTATGCTTTGTATAAATTGACGGATAAATTAGAAGCTACAGATATTTTAGCAACTTCTGCTGCTTTATTATTATTTTCCGGAAGTATCGGTATAATATCTATAGCGTTTAATAATATGGCAAATGTTCCTTGGGAAAAGATAGCAGTTGGTACAGGTGCTATCGGAGCTCTTATGTTAGCATTGGGTTTGCTGACTAACAAGACAACTTCTGCCGACTTGGCTACCGCAGCTATTTCTATGGATGCATTTGCTTTGGCTATTATTGGAATAGGGTATGCTCTTGGTGAGTTGGCTAAGCTTGATTCCGCTGCGGTCTTATTGTCTGCTGTGGCTATAGATGGAGTGCTCGCTGCTTTACTCGTACTAACCAAGTTCACGGAATCTGCGGACTTATCGACTGCTGCATTGGCTATAGATGCTTATGCTTTAGCTGTTATTGGAATCGCGTTAGCCCTCGAAGAACTTGCAAAGCTTGATGTAGAGAAAGTCAAGGAGTGTGCTATAGCCATCGGAGGTCTTACGGCTGTATTTGGCATAATATCTTTAGCCGGAGAAAACCTTCTTTATGCGGGAGCCGCAATGGATGCTTTCGCTTTAGCCATTATAGGTTTTGCTGTTGGTATTCAAATGCTTGTCGATATAGCTAATAACATGCCTGATTTTTCAGTGTTTAGAGATGCTGGTTATAACATAACAGCTGGATTAGGCGAAGGTATAATAAGCGGCATTGGACATGTTTTAGAGTGTGTCGTAGGCTTAGGAAAGAGCATACTTGAAGCTATATTATCGTTCTTTGGTATTCATTCTCCATCACTCTTGATGCAAGAAGAAGTGGGTCAGTATATTCCAGAAGGCATCGCAGAAGGAATTCTTGGAGGAGAAGGAACTCTTGGAGAATCTTTAGGTGGAATATTCGAAGGAATAAAAACAAAGATATTTGAATTTATTTCTGGTTTTCCAGAGTGGTTTATGACTGTCGGTCTTCCAGCACTTCAAGGATTGTTAATGTCTCTTTGGACTTGGTTCACGACTGAAGGTCTTCCTATGCTTGGTAATTTGTTTACTACCATTGGTGATTGGATACTGAACGAAGGCCTTCCTATGCTTGGCGAGGCTTTAGCACAATTCTGGAACTGGTTCACAACAGAAGGTCTTCCTATGCTTGGCGAATTCATAGGCGGAATTATGTCAAAATTAGGAGAACTTTTAACTCAGTTCTGGACATGGTTCACCACAGAGGGCCTACCTATGATAGGGGAAGCATTAGGTCAATTCTGGAATTGGGCTACAACTGAAGGTCTTCCTAAGCTTGGCGAATTCTTACTTGGAATATTGTCTAAATTAGGCGAGTTTGCCGGACAGTTCTTACAGTGGCTATCAACAGATGGCGTAAAGATGCTGGGTGATGCCTTAGCTAGTTTCTGGAATTGGGTTACTACAGAAGCTCTACCGAAGCTTGGCGAGTTTATTATAGAGATATTTAAGAAAATAGGCGAGATTCCTGGCAAACTATGGAATTGGGTTACTACCGATGGCGTAAAGATGGTCGGAGAAGCCCTAAAAGGTATCATGGACGAAGCCGGAAAGCTTGGCGGAATGGTTGTCGATTGGCTAAAGGGTATTCCAGGTAAAATTGGAGAAGGAATCTCCAATATATGGAATGATATCTGCAACATAGGTGATGATATAGCTCGTGGTATTGCCGAAGGTCTTGATAACGGAATAGAGTGGATAACTAATTCTATTACTGGTCTTGGCGAAAGCGCTCTTAATGGAATTAAGGATTTCTTCGGAATCGCTTCTCCTTCAAAGTTAATGCGTGATGAAGTCGGTCGTTATATTCCAGAGGGTGTTGCTGAAGGTATTCGAGAATACGCTGGAGTTGCTGAGCTTGCTGGTAGTGAAATGGGTACTAGTGCGGTAAATGGTATAAATGGAGCTCTTAATGGAGCTAATTATAGCTTTGGATCGCCAACCATATCTCCAGTATTAGATATGAGTACGTTTAATACAAGAATGGATGCATTAGGAAATGCTGTATTATCTGGACAGATCGAAGCTAAGGTAACTAATGATGAAGTCATGAACGCATTAGCAGATAGATTAATAGAAGAATTCAAGTTATCATCACAAGGAATTTCTGATACGATTTCTATGACCGATACCAACTTATCTGGTCAGTTGGCTAATATAAATGATAGATATAGTGATTACTCTATTGTTACAGATGATATTCATGAAATGGGTAAAGGTATAGACAAAATAGCTGATAGAATTGATAGTATTAAATATTTAGATGATAGATTATCGGATATTCAAGATTTTACCTATAGTCTTTATTTGAAACTTTGCGAGCAAGGTGGTTTAAACGTTTATATGGACAGCGGAGAACTCGTTGGTGCTATTGCTCCAGAAATGGACAATCGATTAGGTCAACGACAAAATGTTACATCTCGTGGTGATATGTACTAGTCAAAATCAGAAGTAAATAGATAAAGAAAGGGGTCGACTATCATGTACCATTCTGTTACATTCGGCTCAAAGAATTCTTATGCTGACTGGCATTTAGTACCTGATGGTCGGCCTCTTGTTGTTATGCCTGAGCTAAAGACTGTCACGGTTGATGTTCCGGGTTCTAATGGAATATTAGATTTATCTGAATCTTTGACGGGATATCCTTTATATTCTAACAGATCTGGTTCTATAAAATTTCATGTTTTGAACGATGTCGTTCAATGGCAAAAAACATATGAAGAGATTTCTAGATATTTACATGGTAAAGTACGACATATGATTTTAGAAGATGATCCGCATTATTATTACAACGGTCGATATACTGTTACTTGGACATCTAATAACGATGGTAGCGGATCCGATATAGAAATTGGATATGATTTAGAACCTTACAAATATTATATTTTAAATTCTATAGAGGAGGATCCAGATACTTATGATAATATCACTGTTAGTGGATCGTCTAAAACTTTATATTTAGGAAGAGAATCGATAGTAACCGAGAATCCAGTTATTCCAGAATTTGTGATATCTAATATCTCTAGCACTGGAATTTCGTTAGCGTTGACAAATACGGAACTTGATATAAGTAAAACAGTTAATATAAGTTCTAATGGAAATCGAAAATATTATGATATGGTGTTTTCGAATATAAGCGGATCTAACACTTGTAACTTAGTTATAAGTGGTTATGGAAAAGTTAGCGTTATTTTTAGGAGGATGGCATTATAATGTATAAAGTATATGCTGATGATATTTTAATACATTCTGCTGTATCTCCTTCTGATGAGGTACATTTAATAGATCCTTATTTGAAACTTCAGGATTCTTCGGCTGGAACCTTTAGTTTTACAATGTCGCCACGTAATGTTGGTTACAACGATATAGATCGATTTACTACAACTATTATTGTATATAAGGACGATGATATAATATGGACTGGTCGCGTTATAAGCGAATCAGTTGATTTTTGGCATAGACGAAAGTTTAATTGTGAAGGAGCCTTGGCATTTTTGAATGATAGTCAACAACCTTTACGATATTATAGTAACATTAATTCAGATGCTTTTTTCAGACGATTAATAACTAATCATAATGCTAGAGTTGGAACCAATAGACAATTTCAAGTTGGATCTATTACGCAACATAATTCATATGATCCGTATGAATACAAAACAGATTATAAATCAACTTTTGAAACGATTAAATCTGAGTTATTTGATAAACTTGGCGGACATCTAAGAGTTAGATACAACGGATCTAATCCAACTCCAATAATAGATTATTTGGCAGATTATCCAAATACTTCTTCTCAAGAATTGAATTTTGGAGATAATCTTCTTGATTTTACAAAAAATTGGGACTTGACAAATCTTTGTACGGTGATAATCCCAAGAGGTAAACAGCTTGAAGAAGAAAATTCACATGGCGATAGAGAATATTTAACTATTGAATCTGTTAATAATGGTAGTAAATACCTACAAAATACTACTGCATATAATAAATATGGTGGTGTTGAACGAGTTGTTGATTTCTCGGATGTGGAAGATGCTAGATTATTAAAGCAGATGGGTACTAATTATCTTGAGTCTACTCAGTTCGATGAAATGACATTAGATGTGTCGGCTATTGATCTACATTTGATGAATAAATCAACTGTATCGTTTAATCTTCTTGATCAAGTTAGATGCATATCAAAACCACATGGCCTAAATAGATTATTTCCAATAACAGAGATTGATATTCCTTTAGATAAACCAGATAGTGTTAAATACACAATGGGTAATCGAGATACAGCATCGATGACCTCACAGAGTGTATCGACTGGTAGGGATTTTGAGTCGCAGTTAAATAATGAATTAGGTAGTTTACATAATGAATTAGGTAGTTTACATAATGGACTTTTAGATGTTCAGACAAACGCTACAAATATAATAAATTCAAAGACTACTGGATATGTCAATATTATATCTGAAAATGATATATCACAAGCTTTAGTTATAACTAATACTCCAGATATTGAAAACGCTACAAAATTGTGGCGCTGGAATTTAAACGGTCTTGGATATTTAGATATGGATGATCCCAATAATCCAAATCATGTTTATAAATTAGCTATTACCAGAGATGGTTCTATTGTTGCTGATTTTATTCATACCGGAGTCATTGATGATGGTCATGGTTATAATTATTGGGATTTAGACCGTGGCGTATTTCAGATGGCGTACAATACAAATATAGTAAATAATTCTAATGATGCTGTTACATTTGTTGATATTATAAATATGACTGACTCTGCTTCAATAAGTGCCGACAAAAGTTTAAGACGACAATACGGAGCATACAATTTACTAAACGGAACAAATACTAGAATGGTATTATCTTCTGGACAATCAGAATGGTCCAAAGGTCAATGGGATGGTTTGTTGGGAGCTAGTGCAACAAAGAGAATAATAGATGTGTCTGGATTGCCAAATTCATCATTAGTTAAGGCTTTTGAAATACGAATGTCTAATTATAATAGTACCTCTCCGTCATATTTCACTCAACGAAATGTTAAAATTTCACCAGATCAAGTGTATGTTTTATCTTGTTATGCATGCTGTAATGTATCTAATAGTAATTATACACATGATTTAAAGATTAGTATTGGTAAAAAAGCTTTATCCAATAGCGATACAATAGGTTTTGCTACTGCTACAGCGTCAATTCCGTTGGATAATACATGGAGAAGATACACGTTTACATTTATGACTAAAGACATATCTTCTTGGAGTAATGCTGATACAACTGCTAAAAAAGCCGGAGTTTCTTCTGGTAAGACAGACGTTATGTTCGGATTTTCTAGTACTTCATCAGCAATAACCTGTAAAATAGCAGGCATGACCTTGGAACGAGGAAACACAGCTACCGATTGGTCTGATTCTGTATGGGATACTAGCGATTTCTCAACATATACTGCAAATCAAGAAGTTGTAAAATTAAATAATACTCTTAATAATATAGAATTATTTAAGCGTATAACTAGTGGTAATGCAGCACAAGGTATTTATATGACTAACGGGAGTTTGCTTATAAATGCTTCTTATATTAGAACCGGAATATTAGATGCTAAATTAATTCGCACTGGAACTATAACTGATAATAGTGGAAAAACTATATGGGATTTACAATCTAGTAAATTATCCACGTCTAATATTGTTATAACGGGTGGAGCAATAAAATTCGGTAATGTTGCCATGTCGTCTAGAGGTATAGATATGGGTGATAACGTTATACGATTTAACGGATGGTCATCATATAATCTAGATTATGGGTATACAGGAACTTCATCAAATGCTTTATTTTTAGGATCTAAAGATGGTATAGAATTGGTGGCACCACATATTAGAGTTGCAAATAAAAAATATACTTCTGATCCGATAAACGTTTTAACTGGGTTAACAAAAGAACTTCATATAGAAACAGTTCAACGTATTAGAGCTAGTGGTGACAATATTAATTGGCAGCCCCAAGATATTTATATCAATATAATAAATGGTATTATTGTTAGTGCCACTGTGGTAAATAATAATTTTAATTACTATAACAATCAGGATATTGAAGGTGCTATGGTTGTTGGATAGAGGTAACTAGATCATGTCTATAGATTCTAATAAAATAGTTCTCAGGTTCGAAATAGCAGTTCCTAGAGAAGAAACTTTATATTTGTCTGACGACGATTATGCTGAGTATTTAGAAAACTTGGAATTATCTGGCGAAACGGGTTATACTGGTGAAACTGGTTATACCGGAGAGACAGGTGGATAATGAGTGATGGTTTATATAACGAAAATATAGATTTAACACAGGAAGATTTTTATATAAATACAGAAACATCTATATATTCAGATGATTCCGTACAAGAGAATGCTATACATACATGGGTAATTGATCATGATACCAGTTCTGGATCACCTGGCGAAGCCATGCAGACGGCTCCTTCTCCTACAGAAGCTCCGACAGTTCATGCGATAACAAGAGTTGTTTATACTCGGTATGGGATTCCTAGTTATGATTTATCTGAATTAGCTCAATATAATAATGCTGGCTGTAAATTTTATGTTGTTTATACAGATGGTACAGAAGCAGAATGCGATTATACAGATGTATTTAGTCCTGTCGGAATAGCTTCGGACATAATAGTAAACGAGGCGGCCTCTATAGCTCGCGCTACTCATCAATTTTTCTGGAATGATGCAAATGGCGTTCACATAACTGATACACCACAAGAAGACTGGTTTGATGCAGTTATAGATGATTTTCCATATTTAGATTCTACATATCAGTATAATAACATTTTAATGAATAGTCTTGGCATCTTATTAAGAAGTGCATTGAATAATCTTGTTTCGTTATCTCGTTCTGGAGTATCATTTTATGATGGTACTGGTAATGATATTAGTCACATTTTGTCATCTTTTGGTACTGCTGGTGCTATATTTAGAGAATCTGGAAAAACTAAAGCATCTGTTACATCTCAAGGTCTAACCGTATATGATAACGCTGGAACTATCTCAAACGGAGTAGAAACTTTAGGTAGCGATGTAGCATTTATTGGTGTGGATGTAAATGATAATCCTTACTCTAGAATAGGAAAATCCTCAGATAATTACGTTGAGATTACAAGTTCGGATACTAAATTTAAAAAATCTGGAAAAACTAAAGCATCTGTTACATCTCAAGGTCTAACCGTATATGATAACGCTGGAACTATCTCAAACGGAGTAGAAACTTTAGGTAGCGATGTAGCATTTATTGGTGTGGATGTAAATGATAATCCTTACTCTAGAATAGGAAACTCTGATAAAGGATATATCAAAATCGGTGTAAATATAAACAATAATGGTTATATAGATTTTTATAATAATAATGTTCAAATGGCTCATATTGGATATGATATTGGCAAAGATAATAACAATAATGATGCTTTAGCTCCATCTTATACATTTGGAACTCGACGTTCAGATACTGATATTGGAAATTATTCATTTGCTGAAGGTACAAATACAACAAGTAGTTCATATTGTAGTCATGCCGAAGGAGTTTCTACAACTGCTTCAAACTATCGTGCTCATGCAGAAGGAGGTTTAACAACTGCTTCTGGTATAGATTCTCATGCAGAAGGATATTACACAACGGCTTCTGGTTGGCGCTCTCATGCTGGAGGAGACCATGCTACAGCAAATGGCAGTACTTCATTCTCACATGGGTACTATACAAATGCTGATGGATCATATTCGTGTGCTTTTGGGTATCGTACTACGGCTAGTTCTAACTATCTATTCGTTTGTGGTAAATGGAATTCACTTCCAGGCAGTAATACATCAGACCATCTGTTTATTGTTGGAAATGGAACAGCATCTGATTCTCGTAAAAACGCGTTTGCTGTTCTTTCTTCCGGTTCAGCATATTTAAATGGTACAGCTGGATTTTATGGTACAACTGTAACGTCGGATGCCCGCGTCAAAACGTTAATAAACGATATAGATTTCAATACAGCTTATAAATTTATCAAACAACTTAAACCAAAACATTATTTCAAAGAAGACGTTGAAGAATATGGTTTCTACGCACAAGATGTAGAAGAAATTCCAGAATTTGGAGATGTTCTAGTTTCTAAAGATAACACTGGTAATTATGATCTTCCAGACTATCGTCTCCTTAACTATCAGGGCATGATTGCTCCTATAGTTTCTGCTCTTCAGGGTTCTCTTGAGAGAATTGAACAATTAGAAGTAGAAAATCAGCAATTAAAGAAACAAAACGAAAAACTTAACGAACGTTTAGAGCGAATCGAAAAGATTCTATTTTAAACAACTGAAATTTTAATCAAAATAGAAAGGTGTGGATCCTATGGATGTTAACAAGCTTCCGATTGAAATAAGCCTTATGAGAGCTAAGCGTGAGATTCTACAAGCGATCAACCAGATTGGGAATAGTTATAATCTTCCTTCTTCGATAACAGTAATGCTTGTTGATGAAATAGTTAAAGAATCCTCTCTTAACACCTATACAACGATTCTTAGTAACTATAACATAGAGCTTCCAGAAGGCGCTATTCCAGCCGATAGTCAAACTTCTGATAAACCACAAATCAAAGAAGTTAAAAAGCCCGATTTATTTAACAATGACGTCCACGCAAAGGCTGAAGCAATATGACAGAGTTAGAATATTATAAGTCTGAATTATCTAAAATAGAAGCGGACTTAAATGACTCCAACAACGAAGACTACAATGTTTTAAAAGATAAACAGCAGCAATTATTGGGCAAGATATCTCAATTATCACTATCGTTAGGGGTGGAGAATAGTGGATACCTTAGACCAGCTCAAGGAAGAGTTATCGAAGTATGAGGAACAACTAAAAGATGATTCTCTTACTCCAGAAGAGCAAAACGATATCTCTAGACAAATAAGTAAAATAAAAATAAAAATATTTTTATTAGACGTATAGGAGTAGATCATGACTAGACGATACACAGATACTACTCTTACTCTGTTGCTCAAAAACGTAAATCTAAGTTCTGCTCGGCAAGTTTACGTAACCATCAGTCAAAATGCTCCAGAAGATATAGATCCTTCTGATGGAAACGGATACAACGCATTGTTTGATAAAAAAGAGATAACAATTCAATCTAATTCTGTTTCTTATTCATCTCCTAATACAACTGTAGTTGTTAATCTAACACAAGCTCAGAATTCACAATTTAAAACAGGCTATGTTAGACTTCAAGTAAACTGGATCGATAGTAGTGGTAAGCGTAAGGCATCAGTTATTAAACGAATTAAACATCATGCTAATCTTCACGAGGAGGTCATATAAATGGATGAACCTATTTATATGGATGTTCTTGGAGATGGTGAATTTAATGTTGATTCTGTCGATGATGATAATATAGATTTTACTACTAATCAATCTATTGAATCAATTCAAGTTGACGTACTTGATGACGATGATGATATTTACATAGGAACTATTGATGACGAAAGTGTCGAGTTTAATACAAGCGAAGCATCGATTGTTAATGCTGTTTCTCCGCATGTTACAATAACAGATCAAGGAGGAACGCCAAGAGTACAAAGAATAATTATAACTGATATAGATGGAACTAGATATTTTGATATAACAGATGGTGTGATGGGTGTTAATGGTGCTACAGGTGCCACAGGAGCTACTGGTCCAAAAGGCGATACAGGTGAAACCGGTCCTCAAGGTCCAATAGGTTTAACTGGTAAAACAGGTGCTACAGGTGCTACTGGTCCAAAAGGCGATACTGGTGATACCAACTTTACATCTGCATTACAGTCAAAATTAGAAGGTATTGCAGCTGGAGCAGAGGTTAACGTTCAATCCAATTGGAATGAAACCAATACCTCTAGTGATGCTTATATTTTAAACAAACCTGCTATTCCATCTAAAACATCTGATTTAAACAATGACTCTGGTTTTCTGACTAGTTCTAGCTCTTTAGATGCAACAAAGCTTGTTGGAACTATTTCATCTACAAACCTTCCTTCTTATGTAGATGATGTTCTTGAATATGCTGGTACATCTAATTTTCCTGCTACAGGTGAAGCCGGGAAGATTTATGTTGATATAACAGATAATAATACTTATCGATGGACTGGATCGTCTTATGTAAGTATTTCAAATCCGGTCGATTATGCTACCCAATCAGAAGCTGAAGCCGGGATTAATAATACAAAAGCAATGACTCCTTTGAGGACCGCTCAAGAAATTGCTGCTAAAACTGATTCAGCTTTATCCTCATCTTCTAGTAATCCAGTAGCAAACAGCGCTATCAAACAAGCATTAGATTCAAAGCTTGATATTTCGGATTATCATGAAGGAATGTTATGGGGAGAATTAGCAGACCGCTATACTTGGGGAGTATTAGGCGCTCATGGTGCAACTGGAGTTTCAACGTATACGGATAATTTAAATCTTGAAAAACCAGGATTGAATTCGTTGGTAGATATAGATGTCATCAACGATAATTATGATATTCTTGATGATGTAATAGCGAATCTTCAAGTAATTGGCGGAACAGGAGCTACTGGTGCTACCGGTGCTACAGGTGCTACTGGTGCTACAGGAGCTACAGGTGCTACAGGTGCTACAGGTGCTACAGGTGCTACAGGTGCTACAGGTGCTACTGGTGCAACAGGTGCTACAGGTGCTACAGGTGCTACAGGTGCTACTGGTGCAACAGGTGCTACAGGTGCTACTGGTGCTACTGGTGCTACTGGTGCTACAGGTCCAA
>CAMZGB010000003.1 GCA_947306285.1 uncultured Lachnospira sp. | reverse complement strand
GAAGCAAACGAGATTGAAGTTGAACATACTTCGAAGCAGTTGCAGGACGATGACTTCGGCGAAGACGTGTTGGCATTAGTCTTGGATGAAGCGAAAAAGCAGACGGTATATGACGAGTATCCGTCAGCAGTAAATGTACACACAATTACAGAGTATGTGAACGAGGCTGGAAGTATTTTGAATCCTGATGGAGGGGACTTATCAGATTACGCACAGCTGTACGACGCTGTAAATGATGCTACGAAAAAAGTGGCTTATAAATTAAGAGAAAGCAAATTTCAGGAGGATTAAAAATGGGAAAAGTAGTAGTAATGGATCATCCTTTGATCCAGCACAAGATTGGAATTATCAGAAAAAAAGAAACTGGAACAAAAGATTTCAGACAGTTGATTAGCGAGATCGGAAACCTAATCACTTATGAAGCAACAAGAGATTTGGAATTGGACGAGATTGAAATTGAAACTCCAATTTGCAAAACAACAGTCAAAAAATTGGGCGGAAAGAAGTTGGCAATCGTTCCTATATTACGTGCGGGCCTTGGAATGGTAGACGGAATGCTATCACTAGTGCCTTCGGCGAAGGTGGGACATATCGGATTGTATCGTGATCCTGTAACAGCTGAGCCACATGAGTATTACTGTAAGCTTCCAGAGGACTGCGACAAGAGAGATGTATTTGTAGTAGACCCAATGCTTGCTACAGGTGGATCTGCAGTGGCAGCTATTCAGATGCTTAAAGAAAAAGGCGTTAAGAGAATTATTATGATGTGCATTATCGCTGCACCTGAAGGTGTGGATGTACTTACAAAAGCTCACCCTGATGTTGATTTATACATTGGTGCACTTGATGAGAAGTTGAATGAGCACAAATATATTGTTCCTGGTCTTGGTGACGCAGGAGATCGTATCTTTGGTACGAAGTAGGAGATTGTAATGAGCGAGAAAAGACAGGATTATATTTCTTGGGATGAATATTTTATGGGCATAGCAAAGCTCTCTGCTCTTCGTTCAAAAGATCCAAACACTCAAGTGGGTGCTTGTATTGTGAGCGAGGACAATAAGATTTTGTCTATGGGATACAACGGAATGCCTATTGGTTGCGACGACGACGAATTCCCATGGAACAGAGATAGCGACGACCCATACGATAATAAATATTATTACTCAACACATAGCGAACTAAACGCAATTCTAAACTACCGTGGTGGAAGTTTAGAGGGCGCCAAAATCTATGTGACATTATTCCCATGCAACGAATGCGCAAAGGCAATCATTCAGTGCGGAATAAAGAAAGTTATCTTTGACGATAACAAGTATGAGGATACTTCTTCGGTGAAGGCGAGCGAGAGAATGTTTAAGAGCGCAGGCGTGGAAGTTGAGCAGTACAGTAGAAGTAATGAGAAAATAGAGATTGATATATAAAAAGAAGACGCGAGAGTGCGTCTTCCTTTAGTTTAAGGAGGAGAATGATGAAAAGGTTGATTGTATTTATAGTGGTTGCATGCATGGTATGCGCAACACCTGTTAGTGCAAATATGAAAACAAATTGGATTACAAGTTCTGGCACATTTAATATGATGCACATGAGTGGAAAGAGAGTTTTTAAGGATAATGTAAGATATTCTAATCTGAGTAAAAAACAAAAGAAGGAAGCGTTGCGATTATTTAACAAAGATCCAAGAAAACTATACAAAAAATACAGGAAGAAGAGAATACTGAATAGAATATTTAAAGTAAAACTAAAAAACAATACATTAACAGTATGGGGCAAGTTTAGTAGAACAAGAAATGGAGTAAAGAGAAAATACAAATTTGGAAAATATAAATTTAAAGTGGCGAAAAACGCAACACTATCATATGGGTCAACAGTTTTGAATTATACTCACAGTGGGAAAAAGATGAGGAAAGAATTAGGAAACCCATATGGAGTAGACTATTGGTTTACTGTTTCACAAGGAAAGATATATAAAATTGATAGTTCATCATAATGGATTATAAGGAGACAAACATGAAGGTCTGGAAACTTGTATCAGGTATTATTTCAATATTGCTTACATTAGTTATCTTATTGCAATCGTTCGTCGCTGGAATATTTAATACAGTATTAAACAAAATATTGGGTAGCGAAGACTCGGGAGGAACAGCTGGAATAGTAGTAGCTGTATTATTGTTTATAGCGGCTATTGTATCCATAGCAGTTCGAAAAAGAGAAACTAAAAAAGCTTACGTCCCGTTGATAGTGTTATTTGAATTGGCAGCCATGATAGGTTTTGTTGGGGCTGGCAATAACACTGGCCTTGTTATTTGGGCCGTATGGTGTTTTGTGTGCTTTATTGTTGCCGCGTTTGGGCTGGTAAAAGTATTAAAACCAGGCATTGTTTTCAAAAAGCAATGGTGGTTTTGGGCTAGCATAGCAGGAGCTATCATTGTTTCGATAGTAGTTATTGCTGTACCAAGAGGCGATGGCAATATAGTTGAAAAAGTTAGAAAAGCTGTAATAGATTTAGGATCCACAACTCATATCAGTAGCAAAACAATAAAAGAGGCGAAACTTGTTCCAGATAATGAACTTGATTATATTTATTCGAAACCTAAAAAATATACACACAGAAGAGTAATCGTCAAGGGACAGGTCTACAGTGTTACAAAAACAAAAAGAGGAATTAAATTTGACCTTTACTCAAAGCAACTTAGCTTAGAAAAGATTTCGACGATATATTATGACAAGAAAGATATAGAAATAAACGACGAAGACTATGTAATAGTGGATGGTGTTGTTTTGGGCGAAGGAGATGTCATCGATCTTAATATGACTTACGTTAATATTAAAGCGACAAGCATTAAAAAATCCAATTATATTGATGTTTTTTCACCAACAATAAAAACATATGAAGTAAATCAAACTATCAAGCAAAAAGGATACAAGGTTACTCTTAAAAAAGTAGAGTTGGCAAATAATCAAACAAGGGCATATATAAAAGTAAAGAACAAAGGCAAAGCAGAGTTTTGCATTTATACTCCTTTCGCCAAGATAAAACAAGGTAACAAGAAGTATTATATTGATGGTGATTATATTTTGGAAAATCCAAAATTCCTAGACTCAATTAAAAAGGGTGAAAAAGTAAAAGGAATTATTAGTTTTACAAATATTAATGAGAATGAGAACTTTACTATAAGGATTCCAGCGGCAAGCAGTAAAGATAAGCAACATATAAAAGACTATATATTTAAGGTCAAAGCAAAATAAAAAACAGGTGGTTTGAACCACCTGTTTTTTATAAACAAATTATATTGCGTAAAAAAGTATTGCGAAAAATTGTAGAATGCTGCCGGCAAGTACGAACAAATGAAACACACTGTGCACATAAGGTATTTCGCATTTCTTTCCTACAGCGTAAAGGACCGAACCAAGCGTATATGCAATTCCACCGGTAATTAGAAATACTAATCCACCAGTTCCGACTGAATCATACGTCTGTTTTATAAAAAAGACTATAACCCATCCCATAACCACATAACATACCAAAGAAAACTTTTCGAATTTTTTGAGGTCGATAGCTGTGAGAGATCCAGCAATAATTGCGCATCCCCAAACAATACCAAAAATTACCCATGAAAGAACAGGATATTTTCTATGCATTGCTCCAAACAAAACTGGAGTGTATGTTCCGGCAATTAAAAGATAAATAGTGCAATGATCTAAAACCTGTAACACCCTTTTTGGCATTCCGTCACGCAAGCCATGATATAAGCTGGACATTGTATATAAAATTATAAGAGAAGCTCCATATATGGCACAACCAACCACTGTAAGAGCATCGGCCTCTTTTGCGGCAAAGATTACGCATAGAACTAATGCCACAACTCCAAGAACACCACCCACAATGTGGGACACCATATTAAAAATCTCCTCTCCCTTAGAATAATTTGGAAGTATTCTGTCTTTAAGTTTGATTCGTTTTCTCATAATAACCTCCACATAAATACAAGTTATTGATTTAAACCGAAAAGAGTGTAGCACAAAATTTTATAAATGTAACCCCTTGACAAATAATAAAAAATTATAAAAAAATAAAAAAAGTACTTTACAAATCATATTATCACATATACAATAAGGGTACGCTTAAAAACAAAATAAAAATTATACATACAAAAAATGAAAAATATTAAAAACGGGGGATAAAAATGAATAATAAAACGCTAGTTATTTTTGACGAAGAAAAACAATATGCCAATCTATTAATGGATTTCTTTATTAATAAAAAGGATATTCCATTTCAAACAATTGCATTTACAGACAAATCGCAATTAATCCATTTTTTAATTTCTGAAAAAATTGAAATGTTATTAATTCCAACTCAAACATTGGACGATGAAATTGAAGAGTTGGATGTTAAGCAAATCATCCTATTGTCAGAGGGGAATATTCCCACGAAGTATTCCAAGTATAAATCAATCTTTAAATACAAATCTGCAGAAAATATTTTTAAAGATGTATTAGAAATATTTATGGAGATGGAAGAGGGAAAAGGGCAAATGATTGTACCCAAAGGAGAAGCCAAAGTGATGGGAGTTTATTCTCCGGTTGGGAGATCTGGAAAAACCACATTTGCTCTTGCATTAGCGCAGATATTGTCGGAAGGACATAAAACACTTTTTATCAGTTTTGAAGAATTTGCCGTGTTTCAAAATGAAATGGAAACCTCAAGCCCAGGGAATCTTGCAGACTTGATGTATTATTTCAAGCAAAATCCAGATACGGTATCTATAAAATTACAAGCTATAGTTCAAAGAGTAAATTCACTTGACTATGTTTCTCCGATTTACTACGCGAGAGATTTGCGCGAAACAAAAACAGAAGAGTGGAAAGAGTTGTTGGATTATATTTCCTCAGTCTCAAGTTATGAATATATTGTTTTGGATATTGGAGATATGATTGGTGATTTATTGTCGATGTTGGATTATTGTAATCAAGTTTTTATGCCAACAGTTGATGACAAGTTGTCTGAATTAAAGATTAATAAAATAGAAACTGTTATCTTGCAGAGTGACAAAGATAATCTTCTGGATAAAATTATTAAAACAAAAGCACCAAGGCCTGAGAATAATTATATGGAAGATAGATGGATTGAAACAATTGGACTAGGAAATGTTGGAGATTATATACGGGCATTGTTGAAACAACAGTACTGAGAAAAAGGGCAAGTAAATGAATATTGAGAATATTGAAGAAATAAGAAATCAAGTAATAGAAATGATAGACATGACTCATGAGCCAGATGATACGGAATTACATGAAATAATAGATCAAAGAATAGCGGAGAATTATAATGTTCATCAATTATCAATAAATGATAGATATGAAATACACCGGGAAATCTATAATTCTATAAGAGGATTGGGTGTAGTCGAAGAATTATTAAAAGATGAAAACATTACAGAGATTATGATTAATGGGACAAAAAATATTTTTGTGGAAAAAGAGGGAGAAATAACTCAGATTAATCATTGTTATTCATCGCCAAACAGATTAAATGATGTGATTCAGCAAATAGTTGGTAAGACTAATAAAAGAGTTAATCAGGCAAATCCGATTGTGGATACGAGGTTATCTGATGGATCAAGAGTTAATGTAGTTCTACCACCAATTTCTTTGTCGGGGGCAGTTGTCACAATTAGAAAATTTCCTAGTGAAACAATTGATATGGAAAAACTTATTAGGTGGAAGTCCATCACAAAGGAGGCAGCCGTTTTTTTAAGACAATTAGTTAGAGCTGGATACAATATTTTTGTGAGTGGTGGAACAGGGTCTGGAAAAACAACGTTTCTTAATGCACTATCCAACTTTATAGAACAAGACGAAAGAGTAATAACCATTGAGGATTCTGCGGAGTTACAACTAAAGAATATTAATAATTTAATTAGTCTTGAAACACGTAGTGCAACAGATGAGGGAACAACAGAGATAAGCATTAGAGATTTAATTAAAACCTCGCTGCGAATGAGGCCAGATAGGATAATAGTGGGCGAGGTTCGTGGGCCAGAAGCTTTAGATATGTTGCAAGCAATGAATACGGGACATGATGGTTCAATGAGTACAGGTCATGCTAATTCGCCGAAAGATATGTTGGCTAGACTTGAGACAATGGTTTTAACTGGGATTGAAATGCCATTATTAGCCATTCGATCACAGATTGCATCTGGCATTGACATAGTGATTCATTTAGGAAGATTACCTGATAAAAGTAGAAAAGTATTAGAAATTGATGAAGTGATAGGGCTTTGTGATGGGGAAATCTTGTTAAAGAAACTATATGAGTTAAGACATACAGATAAAGGGATAGAATTTGAAAAGACTGCAAACGAATTGATGCACAAGGAAAAATTACAGAGATATAAAGAGGAATAAAGAGAATGGAGTTTAAGTTTTTTAAATTAACACTAAAACAAAATATTCTTTCAGTTGGAGGAATAGTAATAGGGCTTTTATTAGTTTCTAAAATGTTTTATGGGAATTTATGGATGGGGATAATCATTTCACCTATTGGATTACTAATATATAAAACCATAAAGAAAAAAATATATGATAGTCAAATTAGAAAAATGGAACTTCAATTTAGGGATATGCTGACGGCCGTGTCGGATTTGATGCAGACGGGATACTCTATAGAAAATGCATTTATTGAAAGCTATAAAGAAATTGTTCAAATATATGGAAAGAATAGCACGATAGGAAAAGAAATGAGATTGATTAATTCTCGATTGAAATTAAATGTAAATATAGAGAAGATAATCGCAGATTTTTCAGATAGATATGACATAGATAGTATTAGAACCTTTTATCAAACCTTCTCTATTGCAAAAAGAACAGGCGGAAATATGAGAGAAATAATAAAAAATGTTTGTGAAACTATTTCATTGAAAGAAGAAATAAAAGAAGAAATAAAAGTATCTATGAATGCAAAGAGATTAGAACAAAAAGTGATGATGGGAATACCGATTTTTATTATGCTCTATGTGACCTTCGCATCTCCAGGTTTTTTAGACATTATGCATCAGACTATTCTAGGAAATATTATTATGACAGCATGTTTGGCGGCATATGTTGGGGCATATATTTGGGGAGAAAAAATCATAGAAGTAGAAATATAAAATAGAACGAAGGGGGACATATGAGTTGGGTATATTTGATTAGTTTGACATTATTAATTGTATTTTTGTTAACAAAACGCAAGTACAAATCAAAATATGTCAAAAAACTTAATAGAAAAGAACACAAATTAAAAATGCTGTATCCAGCATCATTATATTTGGCTGATAAACTACCGAAAAGAATCGTAGGTGGTAATTCCAAAATAAATAGAGAACTGAAGGAACTGTCATTAAAAGAAGACATAAGTGAAGAGAGAAACTTATATATGGCAGAAAAAATCTCGATAGTAATAGTTGTATTAATCGCAGGATTAGTGTTGGGATTAGGAGTAAGTATTAACAGCCCTGATGCATTAAAACAAATTGATAGGATTCAAAGAAAGATGAATTCTTTCACTTATAGTTTCGTAGCGCAGAGTGAAAATGAAGAGAAAGACATTTCTGTAGATATATCAGGGAAAAAGAGAACAAAACATGAAACATACAAGGCACTCGATAAAAATAAGAAAGCATTGTTAAAAAAGATGCTTGCAGAAAATAAAAGCGTAAATAGAATCGACAGTCACGTTAACCTAGTAAATAGCATAGGAAAAGAGGATATAAAGGTCACATGGGAAATAGAAGACAGTGATGTTTTGGGATATGACGGAGAAATAGGTCAGAGCGTTCCAAAAGAAGGAACAATTGTAAAAATAACGGCCAACATGGAATTGGATAAGATAACGGAAGATTACCAATTTAGTGTAAAAGTTTTTCCGGAGAAAAAACAAAGCAATTTACAGGGTTATATTCAAAAACATGTGGATGAACATGGAGTAACTGATAAAGAAGTGAAACTTCCAGAAAAAATAGGAGGGAAGGAATATAAATACTTTGAAAAAAATTCTAATTATTCTGCATGGATATTTCCTTTATCATTAGTAATTGCAATACTTTTATTCGTTTTAAAAGATCGAGATTTAGGAAAAGAAGTAGATGAAAGACAAAAACAAATGCTGAGAGATTATTCAGACATTGTAAGCAAGTTATTGATATATTTTGGTGCGGGTTTATCAATCAAATCTGCACTAGAGAGAATTGTTTATGAATATAAGAAACAAAAGAAGAAAGTACATTTTGCATATGAAGAAATGGATATTGCCATAACAAAAATGAATAGTGGAGTATCTGAAACAACAGCCATAGCAGAATATGGAGATAGGTGCGGAATTCACTGTTATATAAAACTTGCGAATATCATTGAACAAAACCTTAGTCGTGGATCAAAAGACATGGTTTATGCTTTGAAATCAGAAGTGAACTCGGCAGTCAATACAAGAAAAAATAATGTACTTAAAGAGGGATCTGAAATATCAACAAAATTACTTGGGCCAATGATTGTTATGCTAATAATTTCGATAGTAATAATAATGGTTCCAGCATTTTTATCAATTAATTTATAAAGGGGGGATTAAAAATGAAAAAACAAATTAAAAATTTTTGGAAGAATGAAGAAGGAATGGGAGTCGTAGAAATAGTACTAATAATTTTAGTGCTAGTAGGACTTGCATTAATATTTAGAAACCAAATTACTGCAATTGCAAATGGAATTTACAATTCGATCAAATCTCAAGTGGCAGAGTTTTAAGATGAGAAGAAGAGGGAGTGTAAGTATTTACATAGCAATTGTATTTTTAAGCATTGTTTTGTTGGTTTGTACAATATCAGAAGCTGCAAGAGTGAATGCTGTTCAATCAAAGGACAAGTCTATAACTATGATGGGGGCAGATTCGGTGATTGCAGGGTATGCAAAACAAGTTTATGAGGATTATGGATTATTACTTGTATGGAACAAAGAAAGTTTAGATAAAACTTTAAAAAAGTACATACAAGCTAATATAAAGATGGCAGACTTAGAGGTGCGTGGCAATGACTTTTTGGAGTCCGATTTACAAAAGGTAAGCGTGATTAAAAAAGTAAATGCCACTGATAGCGGGGGAGATGCTTTTGTAAATCAAGTATCTGAGTATTTGAAATATGCTGGTTTGACAAAAGCCATTGATAAGTTGGTTAATAATTCAAAAAAAGTGAAGGAGGATGACTCAAAGGAAAGTGCTGCTGATGATATAACCGATAAATCCTATGATAAGTTGGTGGATTTTGTGGAAGAGATAGACCAACTTATTAAGGACATTAGTGATACGAAAGAGTTGTCAAAACAGAATAACAAAATCAATGGAATTTTTGAAAACAAATCAGAACGATGGAAGAAAACTGATAAGACTCTTATAAAACAGGCATATAAGATTTGTAAAAAGATTAAGACAATTATTATTGATAGAGAATCAGATATAAATGAAGCTATCAGTAAAATTGAGAGCTATCTTAAAAAGAAAAATAATCTTTTAAGAAAAAATGGATATAAAAAAGCCGCAAAGGATTATATGGATGAAAACTTAGAGGTGTTGAAGAATATCAAAGACAAAATTGAAAGGGTAAAAAAGTTTGATTTTGCTTCCACCATAAGTGGTAATCAGACTGAAAAGTTAAATGCAGAAGGTTTTGCTATTTTATCCATGCAAATTGAAGAATACTTTAAGGATTTACAAGTTACTAAGATTACGGCACAGGATAAAAAGAACAAATCTATTTTTGATAGTGCAAAAGAGTTTTATGAAAAAGGAATTTTATCTTTGGTAATAAAGAATACATCGAAATTATCTACAGCCTCTGTTAAAACCTCCTCTTTGCCATCACATACTTCAGTTAGCAAATCACAAGAGTCATCTAGCCTATATGATAAGGCGGTTGTTGGAGTTTATTCCAATATTTATTTCGGAAACTATTTAGATCAAAAGAAGAAAAATGTACTGAGGTATGGAATGGAATATGTTATTGCTGGAAAAGATACTGATAGATCAAATCTGTCTTCAGTTGTACATAGGTTGATTGCAATACGACATCTTCCGAATTACGCATGCATACTCAAAGATCAAACAAAGAAAGCAGAAATAGAAGCAATTGCAACTTCCATAGCGGCTATTACAGGGCTTCCATTTTTAGAACCATTAGCAAAAGCGCTTTTAACTGAAGCGTGGGTTTTGGCTGAATCAGTAAATGATGTAAAAATACTGCTTGCTGACAAAAAACTATCGCTAATTAAAACAGAGGCAAATTGGAAAACATCCCTTAAGAGTTTAGGGAATGGGACGACCAAAGGAGATAGTAATGGATTTAAATATGATGTGTATTTGGGACTTCTTCTAACTATTACAAATAGAGACAATGTAGTTTATAGGTCAATGGATCTGATTCAAATGAATATTTGCAAAAAATATAATAAGGACTTCAGAATGAATAAAGGAATGATGTCATTTAAGAGTAAAGTTACTTATAGTATTCCACCACTTTTTACTGCAATGCCATGGACCGTGGGAATGCTTAGTAAATCTAAATCTTATAAATACGAACTAGAGTGTAACAATGGCTATTAGGAGGTGAGTAGAAATGCCCTTTTCCAACCCTAAAAAAATATTAATAAAACACTGTGTTTCTCTCCAAGTATCAAGGCGAAGAAATATGAGGTATAAATCACCCTCAATAAATAATACCAATATTATATCAAGTCATAATCCCTTTATGGATAAGCATTTATGGGAAAGGGCTTTTCTATTCACCTCCAAAGCTAGCGTGACTATAGAAGCAGCAATTTCTATCACTGTTTTTCTTATTGTAATAATCTCGCTATCTAGTTTTTTAGTTATGACTTATGGACAACTATCTATAGAAGAAAAAATAAATAACATTTCTATGGAAACATCTAAAGCTAAATACTTCGTAAAGTATGATAAAGAAAATGGTAGTAAATATAAGTCTATGGTTGAAGTGGGTTATATTTCGGCAAGAATTTTTGGGGATATCAAAAAAAGTGAGAAACTGATTAGTGGTTTAAATCCAGCTCAGAGCAGCATGAATAATGGGATGGTAGATGTGGTTCTCTCTTATAATGTAAAGATTCCATTCACTACATACCATTGGAATGTTACTCAAAGAGCCAAAACAAAAGATTGGACAGGAACAGACTTAAAAAAGCCTGGGGAGATAGTATACATTACCAAATATGGAAAAGTTTATCACAGATCTAAAGAGTGCAAGCATTTGATAATAACAATAAAAGAAGTAACTTTGGCTCAGGCAAAATTATCAAGGAACAAAAGCGGGCATAAGTATAAGAGTTGTAGTTACTGTGTAAAAAATAACATTTCGGATTTATCAAGTGTTTTTATTACAACAGACGGAGATTGCTACCATAACAGTTTGGATTGTTTAGGACTGACCAGAAGTGTAATTGAAGTAGATATAAAAGATGTAGGAGATAAAAGACCGTGTTCATCATGTGGGGGATAAAATGATTTTTATAATATGGACAACAATTATTTTAGGAATTTGTACGTACACAGATTTAAAAGGAAAATATATTTACACTTGGATTTGTGGATTAAATGCAATAGCAGCGATAATAGTGCACGTTGTTTTGAAAGATATTTCAATTAAAAATATGGGATTAGGGATTTTAGTAGGAGTTATAGCATTCATTGTTTCGATTCTGACAAAAGAAAAATTTGGAAGAGGAGATGCTTGGATGATTGTGGCGGTTGGAACGCTAGAAGGTGGATCCTTTTTGTTACCCGTATTAATTTGGACTTTTATTATATTTAATATTTATGCAATAAGCGGTATGAGTTTAAAATACTTTAATTTAAAGTCAAAATTGCCGTTGGTTCCTTTTGCGTTTATTGCAAATGTGCTAGTGGCTTTTTTGGCTGGGGGAAAGCTATGAAATATAAAAAAATGAAAAGAATAATAATTGCTATTATTAGAAAACATAAATACAGAAAATATATAAGAATAATTACCAATAAAGAAAGAGCTGAATTAACCATAGAGACGGCAATAGTCTTTACTATCATTATGCTAATAATATGTAGCATGATTTATTTCAGTTTGTATTTACATGATAAGGTTGCAATAAAGAGTTATGCGTATTCAGGGTTAATTGAAAGTGCAGACAAAGAAGAGAGCAAAGTAAAGACAATAATCAATAATAAAATAAAAAGAGCACCATTGTTTGTGATTAGACCATCGGTTTCTTTTTCAGGAGATTTTAATAAATATAAATGTGATATTTCAGAAAAAGAACATCGCAGTATGAGTTTTATCAACAAAATCTTATCTTTAACAGTGGGGAATCAACATATCGAAGCAGTTAGAAAAATGCCGATTGACAAAATGCATTTATTTAAGGCAATTAAAGATGGTATAGGAAAATGAGAGGAATAAAATGGAATTTGAAATAAAGAAAGATGGAAACACAAAGTATTTATATTTAAAGAAAATAAAGTTTGAAGAAGACAGTTATCATATTCAAATGCTTCTCAATAATCAAATAAAAGGATTGTTGCCGATAACAATTAGAAATGTTAACAATGAAAGAGAAATACTATACAATATCACAGGCTTATCATCTTTAAACAATGTGTTTGGAAGAAATCTTTTAAAAAAAGAAGAATTAACTAGATTTGCTTTAGCGATAAAACAACTGGAAGAAACATTGAGAGAATACTTACTTTGTGGGAATAATGTAAAATTTGATTTAAACAATATTTATTATAGATTAAAACAAAAAGAATACTATTTTTGTTATTGTCCCTCAGAAGTTGATGATTTTTCATTACAGATGAAATCATTATTTAATCAAGTGTTAGATTATATTGACTATAACGATAGGGAAGTTGTTTCTTTAGCTTATGGAATGCAAGAGATAGCATCTAGAGATGACTTTGCAATAGAAGAATTGTTAGACTTTGCCCTAGACAAAAAAGAAGAAGTTGAGCCAATCATTATAGAGCAAAATATGGACAGTATTGAGACTGATGAAGAAGAGATAGATGATCAAGACGATACAATACTAAATAAAATAAAAAATATTTTTAAAAAAGAGAAAAAGGAAGATTCAAAGGAAGAAGAATATGATATTTCAGAGAGTCTTTATATAGAAGAAACAGATACATTTGAAGACTATAATTTTGAAACAGGAAATCTGTCAGATGAAGAGGCTACAGTATTATTAACAAGTGGAGCAAATGATTATATAGTATTAAAAAGTATTAATCAAAACCCTGAGATAATCATTATTCCAGATCAATACCCATATGTGATAGGAAAGAGCAAAAGAAATAGTAATTACAAAATAAACAGCAATGTGGTCAGTAGGGTTCATGCTCGTATTAATTGTGAGTTGGGCGAGTTTACAATTGAAGATTTGAATTCAACAAATGGAACATTTGTAAATGATGAAAGATTAAGGCCGCATGAAGCAAAAAGCATTGATAAAGGAGATGTGGTTAAATTAGCTGATTTAGAATTTAGTGTTGAATAGTTATAGAGCTCATTTCGTCAAAGTGTTATAATACAAAAAGAGAATGTACGGAGGTGCTTTATGAACGAGAATGTTTTAAAGTTAAAAGAATGGATTGATGGATCGGATAATATTGTATTCTTTGGCGGAGCCGGAGTTAGTACGGAATCAGGAGTGCCGGACTTTAGAAGTGTAGATGGACTTTATAATCAGAAGTGGGATTATCCACCAGAGACAATTTTAAGTCATACATTTTTTATGAGTAAGCCAGAAGAGTTTTATAGATTTTATAGAGAGAAGATGCTTATTGATGGAGTGGAGCCAAATCCTGCACATAAGGCTTTGGCAAAACTTGAAGAGATGGGCAAGCTAAAGGCTGTAGTCACTCAGAATATTGACGGGCTTCATCAAGCAGCAGGAAGCAAGACTGTATATGAACTTCACGGATCAGTTCATAGAAACTATTGTATGGATTGCGGTAAGTTCTATGGCTTTGAAGATATAATGGAAATGGATTTGGTTCCAAAGTGTGATTGTGGTGGAATGATTAAGCCTGATGTAGTTTTATATGAAGAGGGACTAGATAATGAAACTATTCAAAAGTCTGTGGAAGCAATTGCAAATGCGGATATGTTGATAGTTGGAGGGACATCTCTAACGGTTTATCCAGCAGCAGGTTTGGTAGACTACTACAGAGGAAACAAATTAGTTCTTATAAATAAAGACAGTACTGGAAGAGATGCCATAGCAAATCTTGTAGTAAATGAGCCAATAGGAGAAGTACTTGGCAGCATAGTTGATTTAGGGTAAACTAGTTGTCGGGAGTTATGCATGGCTAAGAATTATAAAAGAAAACTAAAGAGAAAATCTAGAGAAGTACAGGATACTAAATTTGCCCAAACCACTAAAGGGTTTGTTAGTAAAACAAAAGTTAAAGTGGGTTTGGTTATTATTGGTGTGCTGTTAATTGTTCTTGCCATATATTTATTTAATAGATTTAAAACTTACGATGGATATAAAGTCGTGGACAAAATTGAGACAAAGAGTGGCGAGAGTAGTAAGTTTACAATGTTCAAAGGAAAGCTCATTAAATATAGTAGAAATGGTATTTCTTACTTGGATGGAGACACTACTTTGTGGGATGAATCATATGAGATGAAAAATCCTACTGTAGATGAGTGTGAAGATTATTTATGCGTGGCAGATAAAAATGCAAATGATATTGAAATTTTTACCAAGGACGGTAAGAAGGGAAATGTAACGACCACTTATCCAATTGCCAAGGCTGAGGTGGCTGAGCAAGGTGTTGTAGCTGCGCTTCTTAAAGATAAAGATGTTAACTATATAGAAGTATTTGATAAAGATGGGAATTTACTTGTTTCGCACAAATCACTTCTTATTGAGAATGGATATCCACTTAATTTTTCTTTGTCGGATGATGGCGAGAAAATGATGGTGTCATATGTGGAAGTGACAGCAGGAGCAATCAAGAGTAAAGTGGTATTCTATAACTTTGGAAGCCCTGGAAAAAACAAAAAAGACAGAGTAGTTGCTCAATTTAAACAATACAAGGACGAGTTAGTACCATTCGTTCATTTTACTGGCGAGTCAGAGGCAGTAGCAGTCAGCGAGAATAGAATTACTGTTTACAAAGTGGGCGATGAACCTGATGTGGATGAAGAAGAAAAATTCCAAGGAGAAGCTCAAAAAGTATTTTACGATGACGATTATATAGGATTAGTTTTTAAAACTAAAAAAGGCAGAAAGCCTTATAGAGTGGTAGTTTACAATCATAATCTCAGCGAAAAAATGAATGAGAGAGTTGGATTGGCGTTTGATAACATCAAGTTTGCAGATAAAAACGTTTTAATGTACAATGACAAAAATGTTTTAATAATGTCAAAACATGGAGTTGAGAAATTCGATCATACATTTAAAAAATCCATCACGGATATACTTCCACTTGATAGTGATACCAATTTCTTAATTACATACAATGATAAAGTGGAAGAGATAGAATTAGATTAGTATTATATAGAAGAAAGACGAAATTATGACGGGTAATATTTTATTAATAATTGTGGGAGCATTTATGCTCTTCATGATTATATTTGGAATGAAAAAGGGATTAGTTAGGATGCTATTATCATTTGGATCCATTTTTATTGTGCTTATTTTAGTAAACTTCCTAAACCCTATTGCTAAGCAGACACTCTCTGCATCGCCTATGTATGACGGCATTTACAGCAGAGTTGATGAATATGTGGCGCAGAACATAAAAGATGCAACAAAGAGCGCTACAGATACAGGAGTGGAATCCCAAAAAACAATTATTGATAATTTGCCACTTCCAGATTCCGTGAAAAAATCGCTTAATGAAAACAATACTAAAAACAGTTATTCAGAGATGAAAGTAAACAGTTTTGCAGATTACTTAACAAAAGCATTAACTGATATGATAATAGGGGCACTATCTTTCATATTATTGTTTATAATTATTTTTATTTTACTAAAAGTGTTAATAAGAGTAATGGATTTAATTACCAAATTGCCGGTTATTCATGCATTTAATGCAGCTGGTGGCGGTTTGGTAGGTTTGATAGAGTCTGTATTTATCATTTGGATAGCATGTATTGTTTTAACCATGTTTAGTACAACTGATTTTGGTAAACAGATTTGCGATGCTATAGCTAGCAATGAAATACTTAGCTGGATTTATGATCACAACTTAATTCAGCAGATTATAACTGGTATTTTTACCGCTTAAGTATTAAAAAAGGCTGTTTTGTGTAAGCCTTGACGATAATTCTATCAATTGTTATAATACTTGAGTTGTTAAATACGGCGCGTTAGCCAAGTGGTAAGGCAGAGGTCTGCAACACCTTTATCACCAGTTCAAATCTGGTACGCGCCTCTAAAAAAAGCGGAGACTATGAGTTTCCGCTTTTTTCATCACAATTCTATTTGAAAATATGTTACAATCGTCGTTAGGGTGAGGAAATCTCGCCAAGGAGATAAAATGAGTTGTTTTAAAATTAAAATGAAACAAGAGGAAAGCGAAACTAGTAGCAACCTGCGTTCTAGCCATAGATTTAAGTCTTTGGGTAGAAAGATTTGCGCTAGTTTTTTGTGTATTGCAATGTTACTTACTTTGACAGCGGGATATACAGCTAAAACCGAGGCTGCTTTAAAATTATCTCGTTCCAAAATGTATGTCAAAAGAGGGTACAGGGCCCAACTGAAACTAGGAAATGTAAAATCTTCAAAAGTAAGTTGGAGAAGTTCTAATCCATTTACTGGATCAGTTGCAAATGGAGTATTTACAGCAATTGCCTACGGAGTGACTTGTGTTACTGCCACATATAAAGGCAAGACATATAAGTGTAAGGTTATTGTTCCTGATACCAACAGAACAATATATCTAAACAAGTACAAAAAAACTCTATATGAAAATCAATCGTTTAAGCTGAAAGTAGATGCTACTGAAGATATTAAATTCCATTCTAGGAATACGCATATAGCAACAGTAACAGCAAAGGGAAGAATTAAGGCAAAGAATCCTGGAAAAACTACAATTGTTGTTAAAAAAGGCGGAGCCTATACAGCTTGTAATGTAAAAGTAAAGTCTTTGGGCGAAAAGAAGCATAAAACTCCAGCATGGTTAAAAGATAGAGCGAAAGTTGCCGTTAGAAAGTATAATGCTCAATGGCATCCTACTTTTGGAAGAATAATTAAGAGAAAAGGCAAAACTATTAATCTTGGTATTGCTAATGTTAGACCAAAGTCTGTTAAGAAAGTGGTTTGGAGTTCAAACTATCCAGGTATTGCTACCGTAACAGCAAAAGATAAAACTACAGCTACGGCAAAATTATTAGCAGTAGGTAAGGCAAAAGTTAGTGCAGTTATATTCTATAATTCTGGAAAAAACGAGGTACTTTCAAACGAAATCAATGTTACTGATCCTCGTCCAAATGCTTATACGGTACACTGTTTTACAAAAACTGTGGGCAATGCAAGAACTCAATATGTACACTTCACTGGTTTGAGTGAATATAGTAAAGTAAGCTACAAAATTTCTAATACAAAGTGTGTAAAAGCTACTATATATAATAAAAAAGTCAAACTAATTGGAAAAAGAAATGGACACGGAACAATTACTGCAAAAGTAGATGGTAAGACATACAAAATCCATTATTACGTTTGGACGCCTAAGTTTGGCTCTATTATAGGAGTCCTCGCCAAAGGAAACAAAACAAAGATTAAGATTGGCGGAATCGGAAAACTTCAGCCGATATTTACAAGTAGAGACATCAACAAGTGTTCAGTAGCTTTGGATGGAACTATCACAGGACGTGGTTCCGGAGTTACATATGTGGATGTTAAGCTTAGCTCTATGACATTCTCATACAGAGTGGAAGTAGCTGCAACTGGTATTAAGACAATTATTAAGAGAGCAAAATATATTGTTAACAATTGGACATATAGTCAGGGAAGCAGAATGTCTGATGGATACTATGATTGTTCATCGCTAGTATGGAAAGGATATAAAGCATACAAGAATTACCATGCTAAACTTGGATCGACGAAGTATGCACTTCCTGCAGCATATTTGTTTGACTACTTAAGAGCTAAAGGTCAGATTGCATACTTTGGATTTACAAAGTTGGATGATTTGAGACCTGGCGATTTGTTCTTCTACGGAGACTACGGTAGTGCTGTAAGGTATTCTCAACCAGGAAGAACATTAAATATTTACCACGTTGCTATGTACGCTGGAAATGGTAGAGTGGTAGAAAAAGGAACACCAAGATATACTTATAACAGCCTAGATCACATAGTTGGAGTAGGACGTGTTGTATATTAAAAAATAATATAAAATTTATTTACAGAGCCCCTGTTTTATGCTAAAATAGGGGCTCGTAATGTATTAAGACACCACTATTTTAGTGGTTCCTTGCTCTTCGGGTGACTGGAGGGCCAAGACCAAAAGGAGGTAAAAAGCATGAATAATTATGAATTAACAGTTGTTGTTAGTGCAAAGCTTGACGATGAAGCAAGAGCAGCAAAGGTTGACAAAGTGAAGGAGTACATCGAGAGATTCGGCGGAAAAATCACAAATGTGGACGAAGCTGGTCTTAAAGAGTTAGCTTATGAAATCGAAAAGATGAAAGAAGCTTACTACTACTTCATCACAATCGAAACTGATAACACAGACATGACTCGTGAGTTAGAAAGCCGACTTCGTATTATGGACGATGTTATGAGATTTTTGTGCGTAAGCATTGAAGCGTAAGAAAATGATAAGAGAGGTAATAATATGAATAAAGTTGTTTTAATGGGTCGTTTGACTGCTGATCCAGATGTTAGATATTCTAACAATGGAGACAATCAGTTATGTATAGCAAGATACACATTGGCTGTTGATAGAAGATTCAAAAGAGATGGAGAACCTACAGCAGATTTTATTAGATGCGTGGCATTTGGTCGTGCAGGTGAGTTTGCTGAGAAGTATTTCCACAAGGGAATCAAGATTGCAGTAGATGGTCGTATCCAAACAGGTAGTTATCAGAACAAAGATGGACAGACAGTTTACACTACAGACGTAATTGTTGAGAATCAGGAGTTTGCTGAGAGCAAAGCTGCTTCAGAGCAGAACGCATCAGCTCCAGTACCACAGGCTGAGCCAAAGGAAGAAGAACCTACAGCAGATGCTGGTGATGGATTTATGAATATTCCTGATAGTGTAGATGATTCAGGTCTTCCATTTAACTTTTAATTGAATTTATAGGAGGTCAAGTTATGGCATATAACAAAAGTGATAGACCAGACTCTCCAATGAGAAGAAGAGGCGGTCGTAGAAGAAAAAAAGTATGTGCGTTTTGCGCAAGCGAAGCAAAAGCAATAGATTACAAGGATGTTGAAACTTTGAAGAATTATATTTCTGAGAGAGGTAAAATTCTTCCAAGAAGAGTTACAGGAAACTGTGCAAGACATCAAAGAGCAATCACTACAGCAGTAAAGAGAGCTAGAAATATTGCATTGCTACCATATACAGTAGAGTAATAATAAACCACACGGAATTCCGTGTGGTTTTTATTTTGTCCATAAGGTATAATATTTAAGGATTATTTTTGGAGGAAGAACACGGAATGAATACTAGAAAAGAATGGAAAAAAGCAGGAAAGCATTCGCTAAAAAAGCATTATTGGCTTTTTGTTGTGGTATGTTTGTTTGCAGCCATTATCGGTAGTGAATATGAGTCATCACTTGATTTCTTTTCGGCGGAAAGCAATAATCGAATAGAGTTACAAGCAAAAAAAGGTAAAGCTGCCGTAGACAAAATTAAAGAAGAGGGTTCGGCTGCACTTCCTTCTACATTAGATGATCAATTATCTGAAAATCTAATTGTGGATATGATGAAAGGTGATCAGAAAAAGGCAGAGCAAAAGGCTGAACAGAATGAGAAAAAGGAGCAAAAGAAGAAGGACAGTATTGGTGGAATTATTAGTTTAAATCACCAAAAGGGTGTTCTTGCAACGGTGGTAAACAAAATATCATCGGGTGCGGTTCTTGTTACCGTCTATTCGGCTATCAAATCTATTGTAAGAGATAACAACTGGGCCTCTTTCATATTCATTCTATTTGCGGCTTTAATCATGATTGCACTGTGGGTTTTCTTGATAAACGTATACAGGGTTATTATGAAGAGAATATTTATGGAAGGATCCACATACGAAAAAGTCCAATCCAATAGATTCTTATTCTTATCAAGAGTGGGAAGGCATTTTAAGGTTTCGAAGGCAGCGCTTAAGTGGACTGTATATGAGACACTTTGGTCACTCACTATTGTGGGATATTTTATAAAACATTATGCGTATTTTATGACTCCATATATTTTGGCAGAGAATCCAGATTTAACTGGTAGCGAGGCCATTACGCTTTCTAGACAAATAATGTATGGACATAAATGGGAAGCTTTTAAACTAGATATTAGTTTCATTCTTTGGGATGCTTTAGGATGGATTACATTTGGTTTAGGAGCATTGTTCTTTGTGGCACCTTACAGAGAAGCAACATATGTTGAGTATTACAAATTCATCAGAAAGACAGCTTTTGATAATAAAATTGAGAATTGTGAATTGATGAACGATAAGTACATCTTCGAAAAGGCTGACAGAGAATTATTAATCCCTAAATATGAAGATGTTAGAAATATCAAAGCAGAGGGAACTGAACTTCCAAAAGAAAAAGGTTTCAAAGGTTTCATTGCAAAATGGCTTGGCATAGTTCCTGTAATGAATGAATACGAATGGGAGTATAGACGTATTCAGACAAATAAAGCCAAAGTTAAAAACTTAGAAGATGCTATTGATGGTAAGTCTTACCCAAGAAGACTGTTTACTTTGCCGGAGAAGGAAAAGGGCAGCAAAGAATCATCGCTTCTTTACACAAGAAGATACTGTATAACTTCAGCAATATTCATGTTTTTCTTCTTCTGTTTCATAGGATGGTCTTGGGAAGTAATATTGCACTTAGTAGAACACGGTGATTTTGTGAATAGAGGAGTTAACTACGGACCATGGCTTCCAATATATGGAACCGGTGGAATAGGAGCGCTACTCTTATTTACAAGAATCAAGAAATATCCTGTGGCAACATTCTTTGCATCAATTGTATTTTGCGGAACTATAGAATATATAACAGGTGCATCGCTTCTTGCAAAACATGGGGCAAGATTCTGGAACTACAGTGGATATTTCCTAAATATAAACGGACACGTCTGCGCCGAAGGACTTCTAGTATTTGGTGTGGCATGTATCGCATGTATTTACATAGTAGCTCCAGTGCTCGACAACTTGTTTAGCAGGATGTCATTGAAACTTGCAATTATTATCTGCGTAGCATTGTTGACTGTGTTTATAGCAGATAATATATACTCTAGAAAGTATCCAAACTTAGAGGGAATGTCACCTAAGTCGCGTAAACAGTATCTGAAGGAAAATCCAGATGCCTACGAGCATCAACTGTGGAACGTATTGGGAATAAAAGAACTGCAAAAGAGAAGTCAGATGATGAAAAAAAGTTAACTAAGACGAAATAGCAAATATGTGGTGCCATTTATAGGCACAAAAAAATACAGGGGTCAAACGATTTTAAGTGTGACCCCTGTATTTTTTGTGCCTCTCATAAAAGAGACTTATATATTTGCTATTTCGTCTTGGCTAATTAGTGTAACGTCTTTGTTCTTTAGAATGTCTACAACCATTTCGTTTTCGTCTACCTTGAAGACCATAATAGCGTTGTTGTCTTCTTTTGAGATGAAAGCATAGCAGTATTCAACGCTGATGCCCGCATCTGCCAAAATATTTGAAACCTTTGCCAATGCGCCAGGCTCATCTGGAATTTTAACTCCGATAACTTTTGTTAAGTTACAAACCCAATCATTTTCTTTAAGTTCATTTAGCATTGTGAAAGGATCATCTACGATAAATCTGATGATGCCGTAGTCACTTGCGTCAGCGACTTCCAAAGCTCTCATATTTATGTTCTTTTCGGCGATGAAGTTTGTCAATTCAGACAACTTGCCTGGTTTATTTTCAACGAATACAGATATTTGATTAATATACATATCGGTACCTCCTATATCTTTCTCTTATCGATTACACGAACTGCTTTTCCTTCGGAGCGCTCGATTGACTTTGGTGAAACAAGTGATACTTTAGCATAGATGCCAAGCATACTCTTTAAAGCAGAAACGATGCGCTTCTCAGTTTTCTCGATAGCACCCACTGTATCTGAGAACATCTCAGGTGTCATCTCAACCAAAACTTCCAAAGTGTCGCTATTGTTTACACGGTCAACCACTAGCTGGTAGTTTGGAGCAAGTCCCTGGTTAATCAATACTTCCTCAATCTGTGATGGGAATACATTTACACCCTTGATGATAAGCATATCATCTGTACGCCCTTTAAGTCTTTCGATGCGGGCGATTGTTCTTCCACATTCACATTTCTCGTGAGTGAGGCTTGTTATGTCTCTAGTTCTGTAGCGAAGTAGTGGCATAGCTTTTTTGCTAATACATGAGAATACTAATTCGCCTTCTTCGCCGTCTGGTAAAACTTCACCAGTGTTTGGATCTATAATTTCTGGGATAAAATGATCTTCGTTAATGTGGAGACCGTTCTGGCACTCACACTCAAATCCAACACCAGGGCCACTGATTTCAGTAAGTCCATAGATGTCAAACGCTTTAATTCCTAAACTCTTTTCGATATCTGCACGCATTTCATCTGACCAAGCTTCCGCACCAAAGATACCGCTCTTTAAACTCAATTTGTCTTTAACTCCTTGCTCTTGAATTGATTCAGCAAGGTATGCAGCATATGAAGGTGTACAACATAAAATAGTCGAACCCAAGTCCTCCATAAACTGAAGTTGTCTAGCTGTGTTTCCTGATGACATAGGAAGTGTAAGTGATCCAAGCATATGTGAACCACCGTGAAGTCCGGCACCACCTGTAAACAAGCCGTAACCGTAACTTACGTGTACCACGTCATCCTTTGTCGCGCCCGCAGCCACAAGGGCTCTAGCACAACACTCATCCCAAATGTCTACGTCATCCTGTGTGTAGAACATTACAACACGCTTTCCTGTAGTACCGGAAGTAGACTGAATACGTACGCAATCAGTCTTTGGCACTGCACAAAGCTTGTCTGGATAGTTTTCTCTTAAAAAATCTTTTGTCAAAAATGGGAGTTTGTGAAGATCATCAATAGATTTGATGTCATCAGGTGTCAAACCCATTTCTTCCATCTTGGCTCTGTATGGAGCCATGTTGTTGTAGACATGGTTAACTGTTTCCACGAGGCGTTCGTTCTGAAGCTTGGTGAGTTCGTCGCGAGAAGCAGTTTCCACATCACTGAAATATTTACTCATAATATCCCTTTCCTCCTTATAATTTTAAGTAGTATTTTACAATATTTGAGAGAATAATACAAATAAATATACCTACTTTTTGCTTGAATTATGATATATTAAAATTACTAAAATGGAGGCTAAGATGACTAAAAGAAGTTTAGATAAATTTATAGAGAAATCGAGGAAGGCAGCCGCTGAGGGCGCGGTTATGTTAAGAAACGAAAAAGAAACACTTCCTTTGGACAAGAACGAGGTAGTGTCTGTTTTTGGACGCCCAATGTTTGACTACTATAGAAGTGGTACAGGTTCGGGTGGAGCAGTTACAGTGCCTTATGCTGTAAATTTATTGACTGGAATCAGAAATGCTGGACTTAAAATTAATGAAAACATAATTGACGATTACGAAGAATGGCTAAAAGATAATCCGTTCAATAATGGCGGCGGAGGCTGGGCTCAAGAGCCTTGGCATCAGCATGACATGGAAATTACAGAGGATTATGCAAAAGTTCAGGCTAAAAGATCTGATAAGGCTATTTATGTAATAGGTAGAACTGCCGGCGAAGACAAGGACAATTACATAGGCGAGGGCAGCTATTTACTTACAGATAAAGAGCAAAACAACCTTATTAACATTGCAAAGGCATTTGATAAGGTGATTGTTCTTTTGAACACTTCAAACATTATTGATATGAAGTGGGCAATAGAACCTGAAATCAAGGATAATATCACAGCCATAGTATATGTATGGCAAGGTGGTATGGAAGGTGGAAACGCCGTAATGGATGTGCTTATGGGTAAAGTGAATCCAAGCGGAAAACTATCTGACACTATCACATATGACATTATGGATTATCCATCTACATATAACTTTGGAAATGACTTTAGAAATTATTATAAAGAAGATATCTATGTCGGTTATAGATATTTTGAAACATTTGCCCCACATAAGGTGATGTATGAGTTTGGCTTTGGCCTCTCATACACTACCTTTAGAATAGATACAGAAGAGGTAGAGTACGGCGTTGAAGAGACGGTGTTTAAGATTAATGTCACAAATACTGGAAACATAGCCGGCAAAGAGACAGTTCAAATCTACCTAGAGGCTCCACAGGGCAAACTTGGCAAGCCAAAGAAAGTACTAGTAGGATTTGCTAAAACAAAAGAACTTAAACCTAACAAGACTGAGACACTAGAGATTGTTGTACCAAAACAGGCAATGGCATCTTACGATGACAGAGGCGTGACTGGGCACAAGTCTTGCTATGTCTTAGAGGCAGGAGTGTATAAATTCCATATTGGTAATAGTGTGAAAAATTGTAGCGTTGCATCTGCTTTTGAACAGGAAGAACTAGAAGTAATAGAGCAATGCTCAGAATGTCTATGTCCTGACGATGAAAACCTAGAAGTTTTGACTACAGGTGATATTAAGGGCGAGATTTATGAAGAAAAATGGTTGCCATCTATGAAACCAACTGTAGATTTGGCGCAGAGAATAGATAACAATCTTCCAAAGTCGATGGAGATTACCGGCGACAAAGGAATTAGGTTACAAGATGTCCATGAAGGAAAAGCTTCTATGGAAGATTTTGTAGCACAGCTAAGTGTGGAAGATATGGCATGCTTGGTTCGTGGAGAGGGTATGAGTAGCCCACGTGTTACGGACTCTACAGCATCTGCCTTTGGCGGACTTAGTGATTCGCTATTTAAGTTTGGTATTCCTGTTGGATGTTGTGCTGATGGACCAAGTGGTCTTCGTATGAAGGATGACACAGTTCAACTTCCTATCGGAACTTTGCTTGCATGTACATGGAATACAGAATTGATTAAAGAATTATACACATTTGAGGGTAAGGAGTTGGTTAACCACAAGGTTGATACACTTCTTGGCCCTGGTGTTAACATTCATAGAAGTCCTTTAAATGGACGTAACTTTGAATACTACTCAGAAGATCCTTTCCTAACAGGAAAGATGGCTGTGGCTTGTACAGGCGGTATCAAAGAAGGTGGTTCTTGGGGAACTATCAAGCACTTTGCGCTTAACAGTCAGGAGGCTAGCAGATTTAAGATTGATGCGGTTGCTTCAGAGCGTGCTATTCGTGAGATTTATCTAAAACCTTTCGAGATGGCAGTGAAGGCTGGAACTATCAAGACATTGATGACTGCTTACAACCCTGTAAACGGTCACTGGTCAGCGTCCAACTATGATCTTTGTACTACAATCCTTCGTGGTGAGTGGGGCTTTGACGGAATGGTTATGACAGACTGGTGGGCTAGAATGAACGACGTAGTAAAGGGTGGCGAAGAATCAGCCCAGTTTACTCGTGATATGATTCGCTCACAAAACGATGCGTACATGATCGTAAACAACAACGGTGCTGAGGTGAACTCACACGGTGATAATACAGTTAAATCAGTAGAAGAAGGAAGACTAACTATTGGCGAACTTCAAAGAGCGTCAAAGAACATCTTAAACTTCTTAATCAATGCGACGGTTATTGAGAGAGAACTAGTAGACACTGATGTTCCTAAGGATTGTCCAGTAGATCCAGACGCTACACCTAAGTACAAAGAGTTCACAATCAATGGAAACGACAAGGTAGAATTCGACAGCGAGCAGTATGCTACAGCTATAGTTAAAGAGGCTGGCACATACACACTAATCGTTAATATGTGCTTCGATAGTCACAACCTATATCAGGCCACATTAAAGATGAACACCGACAAAGGAAATGTACTTACACTACAGACAGCCGGCACAGACGGTTACTGGGTAACACAGAAGGTATGTAAGCTAAACCTAGAGAAGGGTGTTTACAATATTGAACTAGAAGATGTTCAGGCTGGTATTAAAGTAGCATGGATGCAGTTTAAGAAATAAATATAGTTTCAATACAAATAAAAACAGTAGGGGTTGCACTAACAATCGTCTAACCCCTACTGTTTTTGTTTGCAGAAATATATTTACTTTTAATAGCGTTCTATTTGATAAACAAGTAAGTCTCTGAATCTGTCAGAAGCTTCTTTTTCTATCCACTTAATTGCTTTATCTTTATCCAACTCAAAACCTTTCCCAAAGTATTCAACTAACTTTTTATGGCCAAAGCCAAATGGCTTACAAGAAACTCTTTTTATGTTTTCGCTTATAGGGAGATTATCCTTTATACTAAAGTTTCCTATAAACATGGAACGACCGTTGTCAAAAATAGGAGCAGTGCGATATGTTCCGTCTTCTTTCATAATCACACCAAGATTATTAAAGTGCCTATCTTCGTTTAAGATGATACTGTCAGTCGAAAAGGTATTGCGCAAATAATCAGTCACATCTAGCCCCGTGGCATTTTTCATAAAATTAACAACATATTCTATTTTTTTAGAGAGAGTTTTATATTCGAATGTTTTTTCAAACATAGGGACTCTAGACATGTTTTTGTGAAGGTGATTGAAAGTAAAAAAGTCCTCAGTAGGTTTCAAAAAATTTTTACTCCTACAAGCATTTGAACTATTAACTTGACCCCTTTCATATAATACATATTCATTAATGTCAAGAGAAGAAAATTTTAGAATGCCTGAAGCTAAGTATTCTGCTTCATCCTCTCCACCCATTGAATTAATTTTATAAAAATAGTCATCTTTATAATATTTGATTTGAGTACCATCACTAGTACTAGTTTCATCCATTATATATTTTTCTGGGAGGTTAATTTTAAACATTAGCACACCTCCTAGACATTACATCTTTATAGGAATAGTTTTCTCCTTCAAATTGAAACCAAAGAGAATCACTATAATTGACACCATGAGTTTTTTTAACGATATCTAAAGGATCGTAGCTTTTTAAACCTAGATTTTTAATAATTAGATCAATATCATCTCTATTTCTTTCCCAACATCTAGATTCTAGTATTTGCGACAACTGCATAATGTTCATTTTATCTGCCCAAAAAATTTGCTTAGCCGGATGTAAAACAAAACGAGTAATCTCAGCAGTAGTATTAGTAACACTTACCTTGGCAATCAATTCATTTCTCCAATATAAACTGAACTTCAAACCGTCCCATCTTCTAACAGCAGGAATATCGCTCTTAACAGACTCTAAACTTAAACTGAGATTGAGAACATCAGTTATTTTAAGCAATGTATCTAACTGAGGTACAGTTTTACCACTTTCAATTCTAGCTAGAGTAGACTGAGGAATCTCACATGCATAAGCAAGTGCGCGTTGTGACATATTCTTCTCATGTCGTGCAGTTTTAATTTTTTCAATGATTAATTCAATCTGTTTATCCATGCCAAACCTCCATTTCAAAATTCAATTTAATGATAGCATACTTGCTATCATAGTACAATAAAATTTGAGTGTTTTCCTACTACAAATAAATTGAAATATATTGTATAATACCTATAAGTGTGTAACTGCGCCCTTTTGGCGGTTACGACCAGTTTTTGTGGGCAAAAATGCCCGTATTTTAGGAGGTTTTATGATTAAATTATCAGATGGTGGAATGTTTTTAGTAGGTGGAAAAGACCTAGTTGAAAACTACGATGGCATGTCAAAAGAAGAGGCCAAAAAGAACACAATGGCATACAACATTTTGGCAGATCACAACACATCAGGAAATATGGACAAACTACAAATTAAGTTTGACAAACTTACTTCACACGACATTACATTTGTAGGAATTATTCAGACAGCAAGAGCATCGGGAATGGATCATTTCCCTATTCCTTACGTGCTCACAAACTGCCATAACTCACTTTGTGCGGTTGGCGGAACTATAAACGAAGATGACCACATGTTTGGACTAAGTGCTGCTAAGAAGTATGGTGGAATTTATGTGCCACCTCACCAGGCAGTAATTCATCAGTTTGCTCGTGAGATGCTAGCTGAAGGTGGAAAGATGATTCTTGGTTCTGATTCACACACACGTTATGGTGCACTTGGTACTATGGCGATGGGCGAGGGTGGACCTGAACTTGTTAAGCAACTTTTGGAGCAGACATATGATATCAATATGCCAGAGGTTGTTGGTATTTATATGA
>CAMZGB010000002.1 GCA_947306285.1 uncultured Lachnospira sp. | reverse complement strand
TTATAGTTGAGTCTGCATCAGTTAACCACAGACAGAAGATGCTTGGTTACAATGCAGCTCAAGAATTAGAAAAAAGAGTGGAAGAGAGTTTCGCTGAGGATAAATAAATGAGAGAGTATTGTTTTGGTGTGGATGTCGGTGGCACCACAGTTAAAATTGGATTAATAAGAACTAATGGCGAGATAGTGGAGAAATGGGAGATTCCATCTGACACTAGTAATAATGGTGAAAATATTTTGAGTGATATTTGTGCATCTTTGGATGAAAAGATGGAGCAGTGGAATATGACTCCAAATGATATTGAAGGTGTTGGAATTGGTTTGCCAGGTCCAGTTCTATCTAACGGCACAGTTTTAAATTGTGTAAACTTGGGATGGGGAACTTTTAATGTTTCAGAAAAATTGTCTCAGTTATTCCACGGTGTCCCAGTGAAGGCTGACAATGATGCAAACGTGGCAGCGTTGGGCGAAGACTGGCTTGGAGCTGGAAAAGAATTCGACAGTATCGTAATGCTTACACTTGGTACAGGTGTTGGCGGTGGAGTCGTTATCAATAATAGAATTGTTCAGGGCTTCAACGGAGGCGCCGGCGAAGTGGGACACATTACTTTAAATGAAGAAGAAACTGAAGAGTGTGGCTGCGGAAGAAAAGGTTGTCTTGAGCAGTATTGTTCAGCGACTGGCGTAGTTAGACTTGCAAAAAGATATATGGAGGCTCACGGTGAGCCAACAAAGATGCGAGATATGAATCCTCTTGCATGTAGAGATGTATTCAATTTGGCAAAAGAAGGAGATGCAGCTGCTATAGAAGTAGTTAAGCAAATGGCTGAGTACATGGGCAAAGGCCTTGGCATTATTGCAAGTGTTGTAAATCCACAAGCTTTTGTTATTGGCGGTGGAGTTAGTAAGGCTGGTCAGTACTTGATTGACAATATTGAAGGATATTATAGAGATAACTGTTTTGCTCCTTGTAGTAACGCAGAAGTGAGACTTGCTGAGCTTGGTAATGACGCAGGAATTATTGGAGCAGCAGCTTTGGTTACTAGATCAGAAGAAACAGTAATTTTGGACTAAAAGGAATTTGGTAATGATAGAGAAACTAAAACAAATTGTGGGCGCTGACAGCGTCAAAGAAAATGAAAACATGGCAGAACACACTACATTTAAGTGTGGTGGAAATGCCAGTCTTTATATTGCGCCAAATTCTACAGATGAACTTGTCGAAGTTCTAAAAGTTTTAAGAGAAGCAAACTATCCATATATGGTTATCGGAAACGGAAGCAACTTGCTTGTGAAAGATGAAGGTTACGATGGAGCCATTGTGGAAGTAGATAAAAAGATTTCAGAGATTGATGTCCGCGGCGAAGAAATAATTGTGGAAGCAGGAGCTAAACTATCAAAAGTAGCAACTATTGCTATGGAAAATGATTTAGCTGGTTTCGAATTTGCGCACGGCATCCCTGGAAACATGGGTGGAGCTGTCGTGATGAATGCCGGAGCCTACGGTGGAGAGATGAAAGATGTTCTTAAGTGGGTGAAGGTAGTAGATCAAAATGGTGAAATCCAAACTTTAGAGAATGAAGAATTAGAATTAGGATATAGAACAAGCCGCGTGATGAAAGAGAAGATGATTGTTCTTGAGGCTTGTATCAAACTAGAACTTGGAGTGATGGGTGAGATTGCAGAGGTTATGGCACTTCTTATGAGCAAGAGAAAAGCAAGTCAGCCGCTTGAATATCCAAGTGCTGGAAGTACATTTAAAAGACCTGAAGGTTATTATGCAGGAAAATTAGTTCAAGACTCTGGCATGAAAGGTTACCGAGTAGGAGATGCTATGGTTTCTGAGAAACATAGTGGATTCGTAATTAATTGTGGAGAGGCCAGCGCCACAGAAGTGATTCAGGTTATAAAAGATGTACAGGCAAAAGTCAAAGAAGAATTTGGCGTGGACTTAGAGACAGAAGTAAGAATTATCGGATAGAATAAATTGGTTTACATAAAAATGGAGTGATAATATGCGTTTTGTAATCGTTACAGGTATTTCTGGAGCAGGAAAAATTTCAGCATTAAAGATTTTTGAGGACAGTGGTTTTTATTGTGCCGATAATTTGCCTATTGAGTTAATAAACAACTTTGCAGATTTAGTATTTGCAGAGAATAGTGAAAAGAACAAAGTGGCAATTGGAGTCGATATAAGATCTGGTGCTCGTCTTGATAAAATGAACGATGTTCTTGCAGAGTTGAAAGAAAAGGATCAAGAATACGAGATTCTATTCTTAGATTGCGACAATGATACACTAGTTAAGAGATTTAAAGAGACAAGGCGTTCTCATCCAATGGGAGACCAGGATAGTGTTTACAATGAAATTGAAGAGGAAAGAACAAAGCTTGCTTTCTTGAAAGAACAAGCAGACTATATTATAGATACAAGCAATCTTTTGATTAGAGATTTGCGAAAAGAAATAGAAAATATTTTTGTAATGAATAAGGATTACAACAATTTATTTGTTACAATACTTTCTTTTGGATTTAAGTTTGGTGTACCAGCAGATTGTGACTTGGTATTCGACGTAAGATTCCTACCAAATCCATACTACGAACCAAAGTTGAAAAAGAAAACTGGTAAGGACAAGGAAGTGCGAGATTTTGTTCTTAATTCGCCGGTGTCAGAGATTTTCTTAGACAAACTGTTTGATATGATTGAGTTCTTGATTCCAAATTATATAGATGAGGGAAAGAATCAATTAGTTATAGGAATTGGTTGTACAGGCGGACACCACAGATCAGTTACTGTGGCAAACGAACTTTACGACAAACTATCAACAGATGACAGCAATTACGGTTTGAGAAAAGCACATCGTGATATAGATAGATAATTATGAGTTTTACTTCAAAAGTAAAAACTGAATTAGCAGATCGCATTAGTAATGCAAAACATTGCAGGGTAGCAGAAATTGCTGCCCTGATTTCAATGTGTGGAAATGTTTTGATAGATGAGGATGACAACTATAAGGTATGCGTGCAGACTGATACTGAAGTGACAGCAAAGAAATTTAGAGAATTGCTTTGGAAAACTTTCCATATAGATACTGATGTAGAAGAAAAGGACAATCAATTATCTCACTCGAAGAAATCATATTTGGTAAACATTAAAAATAGTGAAGATGCTCTTTTAGTTTTGAACGAGACAAGAATCATGAATAAGCAAAATGAAATAGAAGAGCAGATGAATGTTAGTAAAAATGAGATAATAAAAAAGGACTGTTGTAAAAGGGCTTACTTAAGAGGAGCGTTTTTGGCATCTGGATCTATTAGTGATCCTGAAAAGTCATATCATTTTGAAATAAAGTGTACAAACGAGAACAAGGCCAATCAGATTGTAGATATATTAAAGACCTTCGACGTGGACGCGAAGACTATAAATAGAAAGAATAAGTTTGTTGTATATTTGAAAGACAGCGAAAAAGTTGTGGACGCACTAAATATTATGGAGGCGCCAGTAGCACTTTTGGAAGTTGAGACTATTAAAGTGGACAAAGAGATGAACAATATGGTCAACAGACAGATGAATTGTGATTTAGCAAATACAAACAAGACAGTTGGCGCGGCTCAGAGAGTAATTGAGGATATAAAATATATAGATAATGAGGTTGGATTATCCTATTTATCAGAGAAAATGCAACAGATTGCAAAAATTAGGGTGGAAAATCCAGAGGCTTCGCTTCAGGAGATTGGAGATTTGATGAATCCACCTCTCGGCAAGTCTGGAGTGAACCATAGACTAAGAAAAATCAGTGAAATTGCTAATAAACTAAGGGAAGAAGAGAGCCCTAAATAGGCTTGTATTCTTTTGACAAAGGTTATTATAGTGTAGTAAAATTGTATTTGAGATTATTGGAATCGGAGATGATTTTTATGAGTAGAATTAGAGCAATAATTGTGTATATTCTAGTAGGAATCGCAGAATGTGGACTTATTTTCCAAGCAAAAGAGCCTACAAAATGTACAGGAACATATTTTATTATGTTGATTACAGGTGGTAATCAGCTTGAAAAAGTAGACAGAGTAAGACATTTAGCACATATTACAGTTGGTGTTGTATGTCTAATAGCTTGTATTGGTCTATTATTTATGATTGTTGATTTAATAGGTGGTAGGTCAAAAGGACTTCTCAAGTTTGCATATATTTTTATGGCGGTATATTACGTTATTCAAATAGCTGCATGTATAATGATTTATACTCTAACTAAGTATATTCATTCTAATGCACAAAAGACGAACTTGCTTATCTACTTAATCTCAGAATCGATTTTGTTGATAATGATGTTTATATTTATCTTGAGAGAACTAGGGCTAGTGAGAGTTATAGACAAACTGTCAGCGGTATTGTTGCTACCAATCATAGGACAAATAGTATCAAATGGCTTTTTAGCAAATGGTTCGTCGAAAATGACACTAGCATTTGGATTGATAACAGCGTTGCCAACCATAGCGATATTTGTTTTTGAGGCATTCATTTTGGAGGCGTCGGTACGAAGAAATAGATAATTGAAAGTACAAACTTCCGGAAAACATTCCGGAAGTTTTTTCAAATAGGAGACTTATGGATTTTACACATTTGCATGTCCATACAGAGTATTCTCTTTTGGACGGCTCAAGTAAAATTAAAGAGATAACAAAGCAGGCCAAAGAGCTTGGAATGAACAGTCTCGCCATTACAGATCACGGTGTGATGTATGGCGCGATTGATTTTTATCGTGCGGCAAAAGATGTTGGAATTAAACCTATCATCGGCTGCGAGGTATATGTGGCTCCAGGTTCTAGGTTTGAAAAGCAAGCGGGTGAGAACGAGAATCGTTACTATCACCTCATTTTGCTTGCGGAAAACAATAAGGGCTATGAGAATCTTTGTAAGATTGTCTCAAAAGGTTTTGTGGATGGATTTTACTATAAACCTCGTGTGGACTACGAAGTTCTTCGCGAGTTCCACGAAGGAATCATATGCTTAAGTGCATGTCTTGCTGGTGAAGTACAAAGACATTTGGCACAGGAAAACTATGAGGAGGGAAAAGCAGCAGCACTTAAGTATTTAGACATCTTCGGCGAAGGAAACTATTTCCTTGAGATGCAAGATCACGGAATTCCTGAGCAGCAGACTGTAAACCAGCAACTATTAAGACTAAGTAAAGATATTGGCGTGGACTTAGTTTGTACGAACGATGTTCACTACACATATAAAGACGATGTGGAAGCACATGACATTTTGCTTTGCATTCAGACTGGCAAACTCAAAAGCGATGAGGACAGAATGCGCTACGAGGGTGGCCAGTACTATTTGAAGAGCCCAGAGGAGATGGCGGAGCTATTTAAGTATGCACCACAGGCTCTAGAGAATACTCAGAAGATTGCAGATAGATGTAATGTTGAGTTTGAGTTTGGCGTGACAAAGTTGCCTAACTTTGATGTGCCAGATGGATACACTCCTTGGACATATCTAAAGGAGCTTTGTGAGAAGGGTCTTGAGAAACGCTACCCAGTTATGAGGGGAGAGGAAGATCCAAATTGCAACGCCACAAAAGAGGAATTGCAGGAAAGACTTAATTTTGAATTAAACACAATCAAGGACATGGGATACATTGAGTATTTCTTGATTGTTTGGGACTTTATAGATTATGCGAAAAGAAATGGAATACCAGTAGGCCCAGGACGAGGTTCGGCAGCAGGAAGTATTGTTTCTTATTGTTTGGAGATTACAGATATTGAGCCAGTTCGCTATGCTTTGCTGTTTGAGCGTTTCCTAAATCCAGAGCGTGTATCAATGCCCGATATTGATATCGACTTCTGTATCGAGAGACGCCAGGAAGTGATCGATTATGTTGCAGAGAAGTATGGCAAAGACCACGTAGCTCAAATTGTTACGTTTGGAACACTTAAGGCAAAGGGTGTTGTCCGCGATGTTGGTCGTGTTCTTGATATGCCTTATGCTAGATGTGATCAAATCGCAAAAATGATTCCAAACGAGTTAAATATTACTTTGGCGGAAGCACTTGCAACTAGCAATGAGTTGAAGACAGAGTATGATAATGACCCTGAAGTAAAATATCTGATTGATATGTCAATGAGACTTGAGGGCTTGCCACGTCATGCATCAATGCATGCGGCAGGTGTAGTTATTTGTGCGAAGCCAGTGGATGAGTATGTTCCATTGTCTTTGGCGAGTGATGGTTCAGTTACAACTCAGTATATTATGACTACACTAGAAGAACTTGGACTACTGAAGATGGACTTTTTAGGTCTTCGAAACCTAACGGTTATTCAGAATACAATAGATCTAATAAAAGCAAACAGAGGCGACGAAGTTGACCTTAAAAATATAAATTACGATGACAAAAAAGTTTTGTCATACATTGGCACAGGTAACACGGAAGGAATCTTCCAGTTAGAGAGTGCTGGTATGAAGAACTTTATGAAGGAACTAAAGCCAGAGACTTTGGAGGATGTAATTGCGGGAATCTCCTTATATCGTCCAGGTCCAATGGACTTCATTCCAAAATATTTGGAAGGCAAGAATAATCCTAATGCAGTTACATATGACTGCCCAGAATTAGAGCCTATTCTCAAACCAACATACGGCTGTATTGTTTACCAGGAGCAAGTTATGCAAATAGTGCGTGACTTAGCTGGATATTCACTTGGTCGAAGCGATCTTCTTCGACGTGCGATGAGTAAGAAGAAGGCAGCAGTTATGGAGAAGGAACGTCAGAGTTTCGTTTACGGAAACGAGGAAGAGGGCGTGCCAGGTTGTATCAAAAATGGAATAAGCGAAGAAGTTGCCACAAAGATTTATGATGAGATGACGGACTTTGCAAAGTACGCTTTCAACAAATCTCACGCAGCAGCTTATGCAGTAGTTGCGTACCAGACAGCTTATCTAAAATATTATTACCCAACAGAGTTTATGGCAGCAATGCTTTCGTCTGTTATGGATAATACATCGAAGGTGGCAGAATACATTTACTCATGTAGATCAATGGGAATTGAAATTTTGCCTCCAAACATCAACGAAGGATTTGGCGATTTCACAGCGGCAGGCGATGATATTAGATATGGATTGACTGCTATTAAGAGTGTAGGTCGTCCAATCATTTCGGCGATTATCGAAGAACGCGAGAAGAATGGAAAGTTTAAAGATATAGATGAATTTATCGTGAGAACTACAGACCACGGTGTGAATAAGCGTGCGATTGAAAACTTTATTAAATGTGGAGCATTTGATTGCTTTGATGCAACCAGAAAACAGATGATGATGGTCTACAATGACATCTGCGACAGCGTTTCACAAGAGAGAAAGACGGCAATGGAAGGACAAGTTTCGTTTTTCGATATTGCCGACGAAGAAACAAAAGAGTCATACAAGGTAAGAATGCCTGACTGTGGCGAGTTTGATAAAGACCAGATGCTTGAGTTCGAAAAAGAGATTATTGGAATTTATGTTAGTGGTCATCCTCTTGATCAATTAGAAGACAAGTGGAAGAGTCACATTACAAATATATCTGTTGATTTCAATCAGCCTGAAGAGGGTGAAGACCCTAAGGTTAAAGATAAGAGCAAGGTGACTGTGGGCGGAATTATCAATACTTTGACGAAGAAGTTTACCAAGAGAGGTCAGCAGATGGCTTTCATAACATTAGAAGACTTGGTTGGAACTGTTGAAGTGATTGTTTTTCCAAGACAGTATGAACAGTACAGAACTTTGATGGAAGAGGGCGAGAAAATATTTGTTACAGGTGAAGCTCAGATAGAAGAAAACAACGATGGCAAGATTATTGCTAACAATATTTCTTCTTTTGAAAATATGCCATCGAAGATTTGGATTAGTTTTAAAAACAAAAATGAATATTTTGAAAAGCAAGACGAGTTGGAAAAACTACTCTGGGCAAATCACGGCAATGATATAGTGATGATTGTTCTTATGGAGGAGAGACAAGTTAAACAATTAGACAGCAAATTGAGTGTTCGAGGAACTCCGGAATTCATAAATGAACTGAAAGAAAAATTTGGCGAGGAGAATGTGAAATGATAATCACATCAACTAGCAATGAGCAAATAAAAAGAATTGTTAAGCTAAGAGAGAAGTCCAAGGAGCGAAAGGCTGAGGGCTTATTCGTGGTAGAAGGAATTAGAATTTTCAAAGAGATTCCAGCTATGGATATTGATTCTGTCTTTGTGTCTGAGAGTTTTGTTGAAAATAATATTGATGTTGAACCAAAGGATATAACGGACAACAAATACGATAACATTCCTGACTTATTTAATAGAGTGGATTACACTGTGGTTGCAGATAATGTTTTTAAGAAACTGTCTGACACAGTAACTCCACAGGGTGTTCTTGCTGTGGTTAGAATGCAAGACTACACTTTGGAGGAGATGTTGGATGCGCGCGACAAAGATAGCAGTTGCATTGTAGTTTTAGATAAAATCCAAGACCCTGGAAATCTTGGAACTATTATTAGAACTGGAGAGGGTGCTGGCATCACTGGCGTGGTGATGAGTAGTGACACAGTTGACCTTTACAATCCAAAAGTAATTCGTTCCACTATGGGCTCTATTTTTAGAGTACCTTGCGTAGTGGTGGATGATTTGGCGAATGCTGTTGAAACAATCAAGTCGAGTGGTGTAAAGACTTATGCAGCTCATTTGGATGGAAAAGATATTTCGACGGTTGATTTAGCAGATGACCGTGCATTTTTAATCGGAAATGAAGCAAACGGTTTAAGCGAAGAAATAGCAAACGAAGCTGATGAAAAAATAAAGATTCCAATGGAAGGTGAAGTAGAATCTTTAAATGCTGCCGTTGCTACAGCAATACTAATATACAGATAATACATTCACATATTGTATATGTGAATATTATATGATATACTGAATCGGAACAGAACAACTCTAAAGGTGAACAACAACTAGAAGGTTTAATACATTACGGACTTGGCCTTCTATAAGAAGTTCCCTGCGAATTATGATAACTAGTTTGTGCCGGTGCAAAAGCGCCGGCACTTTAAGGATATTGGAGGATATCATGAGAAAAATAATTAAAAGAACAATAGTAGTTGTATTGGCAATGTCGATGGTTATCGGCATATCAGGCTGCGACCTTTTCAAAAAGACAAATAAAGGTCACACTGATCTTTACTGGTATATGAATTTGACTGAAGAGCAAGAAGGCGGAAAAGAAGTTAAGTTCACATCAAAAGAAGGCGAAGTGGCAGCTGTGGCTTTAGAAGACAAATATGCAGATGAGTATGGCATTGTGAAAGACGGAGATTGCTTTGTAAACATAGACAGCATCAAAGCAAATGTTGACGACAGATTCTACTATGATAAAAATGAAAAACTTGTGATGTTTACAAATGCTAAGGATATTATTATCTCTAAGGTGGGCGAGAGTAAAACTGAAGATGGTGAGACAAAAGACTACCAGATTTCATTTGTGGAGGATAACAACTGCTATATAAATATGGAATTCGTATCGGACTATACTAGCGTCGAATACAAATTGTTTGAGGCAAAGAAAAAGTGTCCTACAATCATAAGCCTAAACTACAAAGACGGAAAAGCTAAAGAGGGTGCTTTAGATGATGAAATCGAAATGAGAACAAATGGCGATTACCAAAACCTTATCGTAACAACTTTAAAAGAGGGCACAAAAGTTAAGATTATAGAAGAAGGTAAAAACTGGGACAAGGTAAAAGCGGTAGGCGGAATTATCGGTTATGTTCCAGAAAAGTATATTGATGATATTCATAAATTTGAATCAGTTTATAATGACGACGAAGATACATACAATCATCACTTAATCAAAGATGGTGTGAATATGGTTTGGGATGCAGTTTATAATCAGACTGCAAATGCCAACCTTAACAATGAAATTAAGCATGTGAAGGGTGCAAATGTTTTGGTCCCTACATGGTTTGAGATAGAGAGCAAAGATGGCGGACTCACTTCAAGAGCAGACGAAGATTATATTGGAACAGCTCATAAAAAGGGAATGGAAGTTTGGGCACTTTTGGATGACTTTAAGAGTAAGAAAGTTGACCGTTATGTTTTGACTCACACAAGTGCTCGTCAAAAACTAATCACAAGATTGATGGATAGCGTAGATGCACTTGGAATAGACGGAGTTAATATTGACTTCGAATATGTTACTCAAGGTATAGCAAAAGATTATCTTCAATTCCTAAGAGAGATGTCTGTTGCATGTAGAAAACAAAGAATTACTTTGTCTATAGATAACTATGCGGCAGCAGGTCATACAGCATACTATGATTGGAAGCAGCAGTACAAAATTGCTGATTATGTTGTATTTATGAATTATGACGAGCACAATGCTGGTGACGAGGAAGCAGGATCAGTTTCTTCACTAGACTTTATGGAGAATGCTATCAATACTGCAATTGAGCAGATTGGTGATTCAAAGAGAATAGTAAACGGAATGCCATTCTTCACAAGACTTTGGGAAATGACTCCTGAAGGCAAAGGTTCTAACAAAGGAAAATATGTGGAAGATGCAGTGGATGGAAACTATTATCTAAACTCACAGGCTTTAGGAATGACTTTGGCGGAGAAGGCATACAAGAAAGCTAAAGCGAAACCATCATTCGATAAAGAAACAAAACAGAATTTTGTAACTTGGGAGGATAAACCTACCACATATGAGATGTGGCTAGAAGATGAAACCTCAATTGCAGAAAGACTCCAACTTACAAAGAAATATAAACTTGGTGGAAATGCTTACTGGGCATTAGGACAAGAGAAGGATAGCATCTGGCAAGTAATAGTGGATAATCAATAATGAAAGAAACATATATGAGAGAGGCTTTAAAGGAAGCCGAGAAAGCAAAAAGAATAAATGAAGTTCCGATTGGTTGTGTCATTGTGAAAGATGACAAGATCATTGGACGTGGTTACAACCGTAGGATGAAAGACAAAAACACACTTTCTCATGCTGAATTAAATGCCATCAAGAAGGCAAGCAAGAAACTAAAAGATTGGCGTTTGGATGACTGCGAGATGTATGTGACAACTGAACCATGCCAGATGTGTTCAGGAGCTATTGTGCAGGCACGCATAAAAAAAGTCTACATTGGTTGTATGAATCCAAAAGCTGGATGTGCTGGATCTATTATGAATCTTCTTCAGGTGGATGAGTTCAACCATCAAGTTGAGATTGAAAGCGGTGTATTAGAAGAAGAGTGCAGCAATATGCTGACAGAGTATTTTAAGGAACTTCGTGCCAAATAATAGAGTAAATGATATAATACAGATACAGTATTTCGGATAATATTTTTAGGAGGAAGATATGAGAAAAATATTATGTTTATTGTTAGTTGCAGTAATGTCTATTGGCCTTGTTGCTTGCGGTGGAATTAAAGTTGATGATTTAGTTGGCCAATATGATTTTATTAAGCTAAAACAAGATGGAGATGTTTATAATAAGAAAGACATTGATAAGCTTAATGGTTTAGTAGAAATGGGCTTTGAAATTAAGAAAGATGGAAATGCTTATTTGACATTGGGCGATGATGTTAGCAAGGGTAAAGTGGACGTCGACAAAATGATTATGGAACTTGATGGAGAAAAGGATAAGTTTACTTACGACGCTGACAAAGGCATTATAAAACTATACGACAAGAAAGATTATATGGTCCTAAAGAAGAAAAAATAAATAAAAATATTGAAAGAGCGGCTGTATTGTACAGTCGCTCTATTTTTATGCGTTTTTTTGCAAAAATCTCCGATAAAATATAGAGTTTTGAGCCTAAATAGTTTATAATAAAAATGTCGCGCAGCCGGGGAAGTAGCGGAGCCCTTTACCTGAAGTCCGCTTTAGCAGGGGTGATGATTTGCCTCGGGTATATTTTGTAAGGCTGCCCTTTATAAGCGATGTTGACGTTTGGGTCTCATGCATTGAGACTCTATGAACCGTGTCAGGTCAGGAATGAAGCAGCACTAAGTAGATCATCTCAAGTGCCATGAGGGTGCCTAGACCGAGTTGGCTGTAGAGGTAACGCTTATGGGGTATTCACAAAGCAAGTCGCGCGATGTATTGAGGAAAAATCTTTTGGGAGAGACAGATGTCTTATCAAGCTTTATATAGAAAATTTAGACCTAATACATTTGATGAAGTAAAGGGTCAAGACCATATTGTAACTACCTTGAAAAATCAAATCAACGCAGAGAGGATTGGACATGCCTTTCTTTTTTGTGGTACTAGGGGAACTGGTAAAACAAGTGTAGCTAAAATTTTGGCGCGTGCAGTTAACTGTGAAAATCCTCAGGATGGAAGTCCTTGTGGCGAATGCGAAACTTGTAAGACATCAGCCGGTGGAAGTGCGCCTAACATTATCGAGATGGATGCCGCTTCTAACAACGGTGTTGATGATGTTAGACAAATCATAGAAGAGATTCAGTACTCACCTACAGTGGGTAAATATACAGTATATATTATTGACGAGGTACATATGTTGTCTGGTCCAGCCTTCAACGCTTTGTTGAAGACTCTAGAGGAACCACCAGCATATGTTATTTTTATACTTGCAACAACTGAGCCTCACAAGATTCCAGTAACCATCCTTTCAAGATGTCAGAGATATGATTTCAAGAGAATTTCAATTGAAACTATCGTAGACCGCCTCGAAGAATTGATGGACAAAGAAGGAATTAGCGTAGATGATAAGGCACTTCGTTACATTGCGAAAGTGGCTGACGGCTCAATGCGTGATGCACTAAGTTTGCTTGACCAGTGCATTGCCTTCTATGCAGATCAAGAACTAACATATGAAAAAGTGTTAGAAGTTTTGGGCGCAGTAGATCAGGAAGTTTTCAGTAGACTTACTCGTTCAATTATCCAAGGCGATGTTGCAAGCAGCATGAAGATTTTAGATGAAGTTGTTATAAAGGGTCGAGAACTTAGTCAGTTTGTAAACGATTTCATTTGGTATCTAAGAAATCTTATGCTTGTCAAAGGATCAGAAGATGCTATGGAAGTAATCGATGCTCCGCTAGAGAGAATCGAAGCTTTAAAACAAGAGGCTGAGATGGTAGACAATGAAACTGTAATGAGATACATAAGAGTTTTATCAGAAACAGCTGCTCAGATTAAATATTCAGACCAGAAGAGAGTCTTGCTTGAGATTGCGCTTATAAAACTAAACACTCCAGCTATGGAAAGTGATTATGAATCAATAGTAAATAGAATTTCAGTTTTGGAAAACAAAATTGAAAGTGGAAATATAAAAGTTGATGCTGCTCCAGTACGCAGAGCAAACGCTGAAGTGGTGACAAATGGGAATCCAGTTCCAGAGGTAACAGAGGACAATCCTAAAGAGGAGCCAGCAGAGGAACCAGCTCAAGAGGAAGAAGTGGACAAAGCTGTGCCAGAGGACGTTCAATATGTTGCTGACAATTGGAATATGATTCTAAATCATATGAGCCCTTTGGAGAAGGCGAAGTTTAAGAGAATATCGCTTGCGGTAAAAGGCGAAGATACATTACTCATTGTCTTCGACGCGGACGATATCATGTATGATAATTGCAATACTATCGAGATGATGGAAATGATTAATGCCATCATTAGAGACCAGGTTAAAAAAGATGTTCAAATTGAGATGACTCAGATGAAACCAAATCAGAACGATAATTATTTTCAAATGATTACATCAAAGATAAATCTAGAAGTTGAGGAGGAAGATTTTTAATGGCTAAAAAAGGTGGAATGCCAGGTGGCATGAATATGAATAACCTAATGAAACAAGCTCAAAAGATGCAAAAACAGATGGAAGAGGCTCAAGAGAATCTAGAGGCTAGTGAGATTACAGCATCAGCCGGTGGCGGTGTGGTTGAAGTAACAGTAAGTGGAAATAAAGAGATTAAGAATATTAAGATAGATCCTGATGTGGTTGACCCAGAAGATGTTGAGACATTGGAGGATTTAGTGACAGCAGCAGTCAATGAGGCTATCAGAAAAATGGAAGAGCAGACCCAGGAAGAAATGTCAAAGATTACTGGAGGAATGGGTGGCCTGTTCTAACACATTGGTTTACATAATATTCCAAGGAGATAAAGTTGGATTACTATAGTGGTTATATTACAAAGTTAATAGATGAATTATCAAGCCTTCCTGGAGTTGGTTCAAAAACTGCGGGCAGACTTGCTTTTCATATTTTGGATATGCCACAGGATGAAGTGGAAGGTTTAGCTGAGGCTCTAGTTGAGGCAAAGAAAAATGTTAAGTACTGCAAGTGCTGTCAGACTTTGACAGACCAAGACATTTGCCCAATCTGTAAGAGCGACGAGCGTGACCAGAAGACTATCATGGTAGTCGAGACTACAAAAGATATGGCGGCCTACGAAAGCGTAGGAGAATACAAAGGTGTTTATCATGTTTTGCACGGCGCTATCAATCCGATGGCCGGCATTACACAAAATGATATTCGCTTAAAAGAATTATTCGAGCGCTTGAAGGACGATGTGAACGAAGTAATCATCGCAACAAACTCAAGCGTGGAAGGTGAAGCTACAGCTATGTACATCAGCAAAGTAGTTAAGCCTTTGGGTATTAAGGTTTCAAGAATCGCCAGCGGTGTTCCCGTAGGTGGAGACTTAGAATGCATTGACAATGTTACATTGCTTCGTGCTTTGCAGGGACGTGTTACTATATAAAATCTTAAGAGGAATTGAAAAATGGGAAAAGTTGAACAAGACGGAAAAATTGAAGATTTTAAAAATGCTATGAATAGCAGAAACTATGATGAGGCTGTACAGATTGCTGACACTCTAGATATCAAACATATCAGAGACAACAATTTGCTTAGTCTTGTTGCCGATGCGTATGAGTTATCAAACGATTATGAATTAGCAAAGCAAGTTCTGCTGTTCGCTTATGAAAATACTAAAGCCGGAAGACATCTGGCTTACAGACTATGTCTTGTTTCAATTAAAAATGGTGAGTTAGATGAAGCAGAAGAGTTCTACGAAGACTTCGTCGAAATGGCACCAAAGGATACTGGTCGATATGTGCTTCAGTATGAGATGGCACAAGCTAAGAACGAGCCAAAGGGTCAGTTGATTAAGATTTTGGAAGAGTATGTAAATATTGATATGGAAGAAAAGTGGGCTTACGAGCTTGCTAAGTTATACAAAGAAACTGGTGATACTGAAAAGTGTGTTGAACTATGTGATGAGATGGGACTATGGTTCTCAGAGGGTCGTTACATCAAAAAGGCTATGGAACTAAAGAAAACAATTCAACCTTTGAATATCACTCAACAGCAGTTACTTGATAGAGATGATCCTGTGGAAGAGGAAGAAGTAATTGAGAAACCAAAGAGTGAACCTCATGTTTCGAAGAGTCCGCTTGAGTCTATTATGGAAAAACAGCCAGAGCGAACTCCAAAGCCAATCAAACCTGGTTTGGATAAACCGCTTGGTGAGTCTAAGTTTGAAAGTGGTGTACAAAATCTTGATTTGTCACAGGAATACAAACCTTCATTTGATATTACAGAAATCAAAGTGGCAGATGAACCAAAGATTGAGCCAGAAAGTATTTTGACGGCGCAGCCTGTGGAAGAAGGACCTCAGCAGATGAGTTTCTTTAATGATGATACTCCATCAAATAATAAATATGAGGCACCAGAGCCAAAAACTAATTTTGAAAAACCAGATTTTCTTAAAGAAGAAAATATTCCTAGTGCACCTGAAACTCCAGAAGAGTCTTTGCCAGGTGTAGAGGATGTTGAAGATATGCTTAAGAGTCTTCAGGAGAGAGGTATCCTAGGATCAGATACTGTTGATAAAGCAGTGAATGCAATAAATAGTGATACTCATCAAATTGAAGAGGAACTAAAAGAAGAAGTAGATAGCATATTGAAGGAACAGGAAAGTGAACCGGAAACAGACAGCGTTGCGGAAGAACAGGCAAGTGAACCGGGAATAGATAGCATTGTGGAAGAGCAAGAAAGCGAACCAGAAACAGATAGCACTTTGGAAGAACCAGAAAGTGAACTAGAAACTCCTGCGGAAGAATATGCAAAACCTCAAGAAAGCTATAGCAGAGAAGAGCCAGAAGAAATAGTACCTATTGTTTCAGATATGGCAAACAATTTCTCTGACGATGATGAAGTAGCAGAGAGAATTATTCAAGGAAAAGATTTCACTCAGCCTGACATTCCTGAAGTGGAAGATAAGGATGATAGTAAATTCCATACTATGCAAATAGGCTCTAAGTGGGAAGCTGATGATGATAGAGTAGTTGACCAGGAGCAAATTGAAATTGAAGAAAACAAGGAGCCTGTAGAAGCAGGTGTGTTAGATGACTTCGAGTCGGATATTGATCCGCTAGAGGAGGGCAATACAAGAGAGATTGGCGATGTTTTGCAAAAGCCAACTGAGATAATGCCTAATAGCGATGAACTTGAAAGAGAAAGTAAGAAGGACTATCAGTCAGCAAAAGTTTTGGATGAAGCAGTACCTCCTACTAGTGAGGCGGCAAAAGAAGTCCCTGTGTTTGATTTGTCCGGTGAGTATACTACTCAGGATAATAGTGAATCAAAGGCAGATGGCCCTCTAGAACCAGAACCAAAGATTAATAAAGTGTTAAAAGAGAGCAATGGTAATTCGGCGAAGATTGATATGATTTCCGGCGAAGCTCCAGAAAACAAAATTGAAACTACTGAAAGTAAAGTTGAAACTCCTAATAATAAAACTGAGGAGCCAGAAAACAAAACTGAGGAGAAGGTAGAAGAGCAAGCTGCTACAAAACAAGTGGATGTTCCTACTAAGAAAGAATTAAAACAAAAGGCACGCAAGGAAAAGAAAAAAGAACTAAACACTGAACGTGTTAAGTTTGATGTGGAAGATAGTGACATGGCTGTGTTTGGTAATTATCTAAACGTTGAAGGCTTAGAGGACACTATCAAAAATGTGTGCAATGATTTAATAAAGAAATTCACAGGAAAAGAGCCAAACAATAGCGCAAATGTTATTGTGATGGGTGACGAGAAGACTGGCAAAACTACAATGGCTATCGAGATTGTTAGACTTGTAAATAAGAAGAGTGATAGAAGAAATCGAAAAGTTGCAAAGATTAGTGCAGACACTTTGAACAAGAAGAGTTTCACTAAGGTTCTTGCTAAAATCAAAGGCTGTGATTTGATAGTTGAGAATGCACAAAACATTCATGTGACAACTATCCAAGAAATGGTAAATGCATTGTCACCTAACACCACAGATTCTATTATTATTTTGGAAGCCGAGACAGAACCTATGGAAGAACTTCTATCTTCTACATTTAGTCTTGGACAGATATTTAAACATATTATTAAGATTAAACAGTACAACATTAGAGAGTGGGTCGCTTACGGAAGTGAGTACGCAAAAACTCAAGGCTACAAATTAGACGAAGTGGCAGAACTAGCACTCTTTAAATCAATTGATGATACCTTCGGCGCACACAAGGGAATTAGCAAACTTGATGTGGAAGAAATCATCGACAAAGCAATCGATAGAAGCGATAGATTTGGCAAGAAATTATTCGGTTCAAAAAAAGATGACGAAGGACTCAAATTGTTAGACGAGTCAGATTTCAATATAAATCTAAAGTAGAGAGGAAAAACGATGGAAAAGAAAGAACTTCAAAGCATTGCTAATGAAGTGAGAAAGAGCATTATTGTTCAGACACATGCAGCAAAGTCGGGACACCCTGGCGGATCTCTTTCTTGTGCAGATATGCTTACATATTTGTACTTCGAAGAAATGAATGTAGATCCGGATAATCTAAACAATCCTGACAGAGACAGATTTGTGTTGTCTAAAGGACATTCGGCACCAGCGCTTTATGGTGTACTAGCAGAACGCGGATTCATTCCAAAGGAAGATTTGGATTCTCTTAGAAAACCTGAATCATACTTGCAGGGTCATCCTGATATGAAAAATACTCCAGGCGTAGAAATGTCATCAGGTTCTTTGGGACAAGGATTTTCAACAGCTGTGGGAATGGCGCTAGCTGCCAAGATGGATGATAAGTCTTACAGAACTTATGCAGTGTTAGGTGATGGAGAGATTGAAGAAGGACAGATATGGGAAGCAGCGATGTTTGCCGGACATAGAAAGTTAGACAACTTAGTAGCGATAGTGGACAACAACAATCTTCAGATAGATGGAACTTTGGATGAAGTTTGTTCACCATATCCTATCGAGCAAAAGTTTGAGGCGTTCAACTTCAATGTGATCGATATAAATGGTCATGACTTCGACGAAATAAAAGCAGCACTCGATGAGGCAAAGTCTGTAAAAGATAAACCAACAGCTATCATTATGAGAACTGTTAAAGGTAAAGGCGTTTCATACATGGAAGATCAAGTCGGTTGGCATGGAAAGGCTCCGGATGATGAGTTGTGCGAACAAGCCCTTAATGAATTAGAGGGAGGTGAAGCATAATGGCAGAAGAAAAAAGAATTGCTACTAGAGAAGCATACGGTGATGCTTTAATAGAATTAGCAAAAGAGCATGATGATTTGATAGTGCTTGATGCTGATTTAGCAGGCGCTACCAAAACTAATAAATTCCAAAAAGAATTTCCAGATAGACATATCAACTGTGGTATAGCAGAGCAGAATATGATGGGTATAGCAGCAGGATTATCAACTTGTGGCAAGGTCCCATTCGCTAGTTCATTTGCAATGTTTGCAGCAGGAAGAGCTTATGAGCAAATCAGAAACACAATAGGTTATCCACATCTCAATGTGAAGATTGGTGCTACACACGCAGGAATCTCTGTGGGAGAAGATGGAGCCACACACCAGTGTAACGAAGACATTGCTCTTATGAGAACAATTCCTGGAATGACAATCATAAACCCTTCAGACTCAATTGAAGCATTCCAAGCAGTTAAGGCTGCGTATGAAATAGATGGACCAGTTTATATGAGATTTGGACGTTTAGCTGCACCAGTGATTAATGATGAGTCATATAAATTTGAATTAGGTAAAGGCGTGAAACTTAGAGAGGGAAGCGACATTACCATTATAGCTACTGGACTTATGGTTTCATCGGCATTAGATGCAGCAGAAATGTTGGCCAAAGATGCAATTAGTGCAGAGGTTATAAACATCCATACTATCAAACCAATTGATAAGGATATCATTATTGAGTCCGCGAAGAAGACAGGTAGAGTAGTAACAGTAGAAGAACACTCTGTGATTGGTGGATTGGGTGATGCAGTATCAGATGTACTTGTTTCATATCATCCAACTGTTCAAACAAAGATTGGTATCAATGATGAGTATGGTCACTCAGGACCAGCCCTAGAACTCTTAAGCGAATACAGACTAGATGGTGAGGGTATCTGTGCTACTATAAAAGAGTTGTTAGCATAATAATTATTGGTTTACATAAAAAATATTTAAATATAAAAAGAAGCGGTGGTTTTCCCACCGCTTCTTTTATTCTAACTGTTGATTCTCCAGTCTAATGGATCTTCATCTGACATATCTTCGTCAACATTGTCAATTGATCCATCGATATCATCTACTAAATGACTATCTTCATTCACTGACAACACATCCAATGATATCTTTAATAGATTATCGACCTCCTCTTCAGGTATATCCATTTCCTTAGCTAATTCGCTGGCTTCTGGTACTCTACCAAGTTTTTCAGTCAACCTTTTTGTAGTGTCGTCTAGAAGATTAAGCTTGTCAGCCAAATGTTGGCTAATCTTATCCGATGCAGCTTGCTCTTCTATAGCACTTTCGAATGCTTCTGTCACGGCTTCATCGACCAATTGGTCAAATGATTCAAGATCGGCGTCTCCATCATAATCAGAAATCACTTCTGTGAGTGCTACGTTTCCCTCTTGAATCAGATCACTAAAGGTTACGCCTTTATCGCGATAGTCCTGAGCCATTTCAGCAACATGTAGAAGCTCCGCGTTAACTAATTCCTCGACCACTGAAGAATCTCCGTCAGCTAATCGCATTATTAAATCTTCTTTTTCTTCGTCTGAAATCTGTGGGATGTTTTCCACATCTTTCATATACATTTCAATAACTGCTAACTCTTTATTAGTCTCTGCCATAATTGTTCCTCATTATTAAAATCAATCCGAATCTATTAGATAATATAATGATAAATAAAAGCCTTGAAAAAATCAAGATATATGGGTAACATTTTAACAGAGATAATTCGACGAAGGAAATAGCGATGAAAGAAAAATTTAAAGCATTTAAAAAAACTAGATTGTATTCGTTCATAATAATATTGATAGCGATAGCAGTTTGCATTTTTATTGGAATGGGAATTGCTTTCTATCAGCATGCGAATAATCCTACTGACGAAGGTTCCAAATATCTTCGTGCTTTTATAATGCAGGATTACAACACGATGTACAAAATGATTGACAAGGATACTTCAAAAATTAGCAAAGAAAAATTTGTTGAGAAAATGAGAAGTCTTCGTCAAACATATGAAATAGATTCATATGAAATAGGAAAGGTTAAAGACAAAGACGGCTCAAAAGTGATTACAATGACTTGCGTAGATGATCAGACTAAAAGCAAAAAAGCGTTCACAGTATATTTTACAAAGCATGGATTTTTTAACCCTACATATTTAATTGACTTGAGCAAGGTAAACGAAGATGAAGAGATGATGGCCAACGAGTACCAGAATACTCTAAGATCATCAGCTGATAGCGTGATGAATAGATATTACACAGCAGTCAGAAACGAAGACAAAAAATGTAATGATGTGATATCACTATTCAAAAACAAAAAAGCAGTAAAGAATAAAATTAGAAAAACCGCCAAGAATAATATTAAGATTCTTACTAAGGGTTCGAAGAACGGCAAGATTAAAAAATATGCTATCAAAGATATTAATATTAATTCAATAAAAAAGGCATATAAATATAATTCGAAGAAAAAACAGTTTACAGTAATTTACAGTTACGATTACAAGTATAAGTCGGCAACTAATATTTCTTTGTCCAATAGTTATATATATAAGAAGAAGGGCAATAGAAAGGCTGTAATGACTTTGACATACGGATTCGACGGAGACAATGTTTCTCTGGTTGATTTTAAGATAATAGATAAGGAAAAAAGTAAAAAAACCCATAAAAAATAAGATATTGAGTATTTATGGGGCAAATGATATAATATCTTTGCATTGTGGATAAGTGTATCCGCAGTATTTTATATGCTTAGGAGAAAAAAATGGAACGTTATGTGATTAAAGGTGGCACACCACTTAGTGGTGAGGTTGAAGTTGGTGGAGCGAAGAATGCTGCGCTTGGACTTTTGGCCGCTGCTATAATGACGGATGAAGACGTTACAATTGAAAATTTACCTGACGTTAGTGATATAAATCAGTTGATCGATGCTATAGAAAACATCGGTGCAACTGTTACTAGAGACGACAGACATACTGTCACAATAAATGGAAGCACTATTAAATCTCATGTTGTTGATTATGAACAGATGAGAAAGATTAGAGCTTCTTATTATTTGCTTGGAGCTTTACTTGGAAAGATGAGTAAGGCAGAGGTTGCTCTTCCAGGTGGATGTGCTATCGGTTCAAGACCTATCGATCAGCACTTGAAAGGTTTCAGAGCATTGGGTGCAGATATCATCACTGATCATGGTATGGTTAATGCGCAGGCAGATAGACTTACTGGAAGCCACATCTTCTTCGACGTGGTCTCAGTAGGAGCAACTATCAATGTTATGTTGGCAGCTGTTAAGGCAGATGGAAAAACTATCATTGAGAACGCAGCTAAAGAGCCACACATCGTAGACGTTGCCAATATGCTTAACAGTATGGGCGCAAATATTCGTGGAGCTGGTACAGATAAGATTCGTATCCAAGGTGTGCGTAAGCTTCACAGCACAGTATATAGTACAATTCCAGATCAGATTGAGGCTGGTACATTTATGTGTGCAGCAGCAGCTACTGGAGGAGAAGTTCTGATTAAGAATGTCATCCCTCGACACTTGGAGTCTATTTCATCTAAGCTTATTGAAATGGGATGTACAGTTATTGAATATGATGATGCAGTTAGAGTGAAAGCTGGAGACTTTATTAGGGGAGCAAAGATTAAAACTCTTCCTTATCCAGGTTTCCCTACAGATATGCAACCACAGATGTCTACTGTTTTGGCGTTGGCTAATGGAAACAGTACTGTTACAGAAAGTATTTTTGAAAACAGATTTAAATATGTAGATGAGCTAAACAGAATGGGTGCACTCATCAAGGTTGAGGCAAACGCTGCATTCATTACAGGCGTTGGTGGATTGCAGGGAGCAGAAGTATCTGCACCAGACCTTAGAGCAGGTGCAGCACTTGTTATTGCTGGACTTGCAGCTAACGGATTTACTACGGTAAATGATATAGTTTATATAAGAAGAGGATACGAGCGCTTCGAAGAAAAACTTAAAGGAATTGGCGCTGTTATCTCAACAGTTAGTTCGGATCAAGAAGAACAGAAGTTTAAGTTGAAAGTAGGTTAAATAACAAATTTCTATTACAATTGTTTACTACAATCACTTTAGATAATCGGTTTGCATTTGCGAAAAAAAGGAGACTAATATGAAAAAAATATCATTATTAATTGTCCCTATAACATTAATAGCAATTGGTTTATTTGTTTTCACAGGAACCAAAGATGTTAAAGCTGCCTATGGAGATAGAGCAGAGTATACTTTAGATCCATGGACATTTTGGCAGACAGGTGTAACTACTGACGATTGGAATCAGTGGGAATTATCTGCGTATAAAAAAGTATACTTGCCTGATGATAGTGGCAAATATTCTGATTCTACTCCTGGTGGTGAATTTAATCCAAGAGAGTATACAGATGCTAACTGGTTCGCTCATAGTCCAGCAGGTACACATGCCAAGGATGAAGAGCGTGAAGTTACTGTAAAGGGTGTGGCTCATGGTTATGTAGCTACTATCGAGAGTAATGGTTGGTCAGGTAAATGGTTGCCAGACGAGGTAGAACCAGACAACGATCCACCAAAGTGGGGAGTTCCTACTACAGTGGCACCAGAGACTACATCATTTGTACCATACTTAATTGACAACAACCCATATACACTTAGAGCTTGGACTACAGCTAGAGGGCTAAAGAAGAATAGAACATATACTTGGAAGTTTGATGCATATATCGACGAAGGTGCTTACATGGCAAAACTTGGTGGAAACGTAGATGTTGATACTAAGTATTGTAAGATTGTTGGTAAGAACGGCGAAGGAAAAATCTTATTTGTAAGATATGTCCCTATTACTACACAGAAGCAGACATTTATGTTCAACTTTGATATGGATTCAAACAACAACTCATTGTTTGTTGAAATGATGTATGGATCTTTCCTCAAGGAAGGACCAATCATCAAATATGAAGAAGTTGTTTGGCATGGAACAGTTCACATTGAGGACTGCGATATAATTCAAGGAAATCAAAATATACCTCCAGAGACTACAACTACTAGAAGATATACACCAGGTGGAGATAGCGACTGGGAAGAAGATACAGTAGCTAAAGTTACAGGATTAAAGGCAAAGAAGAAAAGCGCTAAGAAGAAAGCTAAGAAGAGATCAGTTGTTCTTTCATGGTCAAGCGCTGAGAATGCTACAAGATATCAAGTAAACTATGCACTTAAGAGTAACTTTAAAGGTGGAAAGAGTAAATACACAGAAGGAAGAAAATTCACAGTTAGTGGACTTAAGAAAAAGAAGACCTATTACTTTAGAGTTAGAGGAAGAAATGACGATGATGTTGTAGGTGCATGGAGTGCTAAGAAAAAGGTTAAATTAAAATAAATAATTAAATAATTATATTTTTAGAATAAGATTAGTCAATAAAACTTGACTAATCTTATTTTATTTGTTATAAATATGTGTAATATGAGTCAAATCAACTGACAAATATTATTACAGAAAAGAGGTAACATTATGAAAAATTTCAAGAAGTACAAGAGACAATACTTTATGCCACCAGAAGCTACGTACGATTGGGTAAAGAAGGAGTATATTGAAGAGGCTCCTATTTGGTGTAGCGTAGATTTGCGTGATGGTAACCAAGCACTTATCGAGCCAATGAGTCTTGATGAGAAATTGGAGTTTTTCCAGTTACTGGTAGATATAGGATTTAAAGAGATCGAAGTTGGATTCCCAGCAGCTTCTCAGACAGAGTACGACTTTATGCGTGCTTTGATTGAGCGAAACATGATTCCTGATGATGTGACAGTGCAAGTTCTTACCCAAGCAAGAGAGCACATCATTAAGAAGACCTTCGAAGCGGTCAAAGGTGCAAAGCATGCTGTAATCCACCTTTATAATTCAACATCTGTTGCTCAAAGAGAGCAGGTGTTTAAGAAGAGTAAGGAAGAGATTAAACAGATTGCTGTGGATGGAGCAGAGTTATTAAACAAGCTTGCTTCAGAAGTGGATGGCAACTTCTCATTTGAATATTCTCCAGAGAGTTTCCCTGGTACTGAGGTTGATTACGCATTGGAAGTGTGTAACGCAGTGCTTGATGTTTGGAAACCAAAGAAAGATAACAAAGTAATCATTAACATTCCAGCTACAGTTGAGAATGCTATGCCACATGTATTTGCAACACAAGTTGAGTATATGCACAAACACTTGAAGTACAGAGATGCGGTTACTATTTCAGTTCACCCTCACAATGATAGAGGCTGTGGAGTGGCAACTGCAGAACAGTCAGTACTTGCTGGAGCAGATAGAATAGAAGGAACACTTTTCGGAAACGGAGAGCGTACGGGTAACGTGGATATTGTGACACTTGCTATGAACATGTTCTCGCACGGCGTAGATCCAAAGTTAGACTTTAGTGATATGCCACGCATTTGTGAACTTTACGAGCGCGTGACTCGGATGAAGGTTGGCCCTCGTCAGCCATACGCAGGCGAGCTTGTGTTTACAGCATTCTCTGGCTCTCACCAAGATGCTATCGCCAAAGGAATGGCTTGTCGTGATGCAGATCCAGAAGGCAAGTGGAATGTTCCTTATCTTCCAATCGACCCAGTTGACGTTGGAAGAACTTACGATTCAGACGTAATCAGAATTAACTCTCAGTCTGGTAAGGGTGGAGTAAGCTACGTTCTTAAGACTAACTATGGTCTTTCAATTCCTCAGGAGATGCGCGAGGAAGTTGGCTACATGATTAAGGACGTCTCCGACAAAGAGCATGCTGAACTTTCACCTGAGACTATTTATCGAATCTTTGAAGATAAGTATGTGAATAATACATCAGTATTTGCAGTTCCAGAAGTTCACTTCAAACAGACTCGTGGAATCACTTCAGATGTCACATTAATTTATAAAGATAAGAAGCGTGTTATCAAGAGCACAGGTAATGGAAGATTGGATGCGGTAAGTAATGCGTTTAAATCATTCTTTGATATAAGCTACGAACTTTCATTCTACGAAGAACATTCGCTTTCTCGTGGTTCTTCGTCGAAGGCGGTTTCATACGTAGGCATTAGCTGCAACGGAACAATGTTCTGGGGCGTTGGTATTGATGAGGATATTATTAAGTCATCAATTAATGCTTTGACTTCGGCGGTTAACCAGTATGTGGCAACGCTTAAGGATAAAGATGATCAGGATGAGAGATTAACTGAGATTCTAAACTACATTAATACTAATTATTTGACAGTAACTCTTGATGAGTTGGCTGAAGAGTTCAAGCTTACAAAGACATATCTTTCAAAGTATATAAAAGATAAATCTGGAAAGACCTTCGGCGATATAGTGACTAACGTGCGAATGAAGAAAGCTAGAGCGATGCTTAAGAGTGGAAACAAAAATGTGGAAACTATCGCGCACGAGGTTGGATACCAGAATGTTGAAAACTTTACTAGAACTTTCAAGAAGAAATATGGTATGACACCAGTTCAGTTTAGAAATTCTAAGTAGTTAGTGTTATAATGACAAGAGGTTAAAGGAGTTAACATGAGTAATAGATTATTTACATCAGAATCAGTTACAGAGGGACATCCAGATAAAATCTGTGATCAAATCTCTGACGCAATATTGGATGAGTTGATGAGACAGGACCCACAGAGTCGTGTGGCTTGTGAGACTGCCATCACAACTGGTCTAGTTTTAGTGATGGGTGAGGTTTCAACTTCAGGATATGTTGATATCCAAAAAGTGGTTAGAGACACAATTCGTGATATCGGATACACTCGTGCTAAGTTTGGTTTTGACGCGGACACTTGTGGAGTAGTGGTGGCGCTTGATGAACAGTCTAGCGATATTGCCATGGGCGTTGATAAAGCGCTTGAAGCAAGAGAAGGCGACCAGGCCGAAGACATGGAAACAGGTGCTGGCGATCAAGGTATGATGTTTGGCTATGCTACAAATGAAACTGATAGTTACATGCCATATCCAATTGCTTTGGCACACAAACTCACAAAGAGATTATCGCAGGTAAGAAAAGATGGAACTTTGGATTACCTTCGTCCTGACGGAAAAGCCCAGGTTACTATTGAGTACGACGAAAACGATAAACCGGTTAGAGTTAACACTATCGTTATCTCTACTCAGCACGACCCGGACGTAACTCAGGAGCAGATCAAGAAAGATATAAAAGAGCAGGTAATAGATGCGGTAGTAGATGCCGATATGATAGATGATGAAACTAAGCTTTTCATCAATCCAACAGGTCGCTTTGTTATTGGTGGACCTAATGGTGACAGTGGTTTGACTGGTCGTAAGATTATTGTAGACACTTACGGTGGATATGCTAAGCACGGCGGTGGAGCCTTCTCCGGCAAAGACTGCACAAAGGTTGACCGCTCCGCAGCTTACGCAGCGCGTTTTGTTGCAAAGAATATAGTAGCAGCAGGACTAGCTGATAAGTGTGAGATTCAACTTTCATATGCAATCGGCGTTGCGCATCCAACATCTATCTCAGTTGACACATTTGGAACAGGCAAGAAATCAGAAGAAGAGTTGATTGAAATCATTAATAAGAACTTTGATTTGACTCCAAACGGAATAATAAAGATGCTAGACTTACGAAGACCTATTTATAAGCAAACAGCTGCCTATGGACACTTCGGAAGAGACGACATCAGCGTACCATGGGAAGAGGTAATAGATTTAGATTACTAAAAAAGATAAAACAAAAGAGGATGTTAAACATCCTCTTTTTTATTTCAAAATTTAAATGTGTTTATAAGCTTTTCAACAAATATGGAATCTCGCTCTCAAAGTTAACGCCATATGTAATAGCATTAGGATCATCAAAAGTGTTTTTAATAGATTCTCTTGTATAATCTGCGGCAATCTTCAACGCCTCATAGATTGACTTATCGTTCATCAAAGCACCTGTGAATGTGCTTGCAAACACATCGCCAGTACCGTGTGACTTCATATCAACCTTATCATTTCCATAACTGTAGAATTCCTTCTTCTCCGTGTCATATCCCATAAATCCAAACTTGCCATCACCCAACTCTACACCAGTGATAACCGCATGCTTTGGACCAAGTTCGGCAAGCTTCAAAAGAAGTTCTTTGACTTCCTCAACACTTGCATCCTCACCAGGATAATCAACGCCAAGCATTAGTGATGCTTCCGAAATGTTTGGAAGGATTACGTCAGCCTTTGAACATAACTTAGCCATCTCTTTGGCGAAGTCTTCGTCGAAGCCAACATACAACTTTCCGTTATCTGCCATAGCTGGATCCATTACGATTACATTTTCGTCTGTCTTAAATGTGTCAAAGTAGTCTGCCACAATATCTATCTGTCTCTTTGAACCAAGGTATCCAGTATACAAAGCATCAAACTTGAAATCTTCTTTTTTCCAATGCTCCTTGATAGGCTCCATATCATCTGTCAAATCGCGGAATGTAAAATCATTGAACTGTGTATGGGTTGAAAGCACAGCTGTTGGAACGATTGCACACTCAACGCCCATCGCCGAAATGATAGGAAGTGCAACAGTAAGCGAGCACTTACCTATACAAGATACATCTTGAATACTCATTACTCTTTTCATAATATCTCTCCTTTTAGTGATTATAAATTGTTTGAAATTATAATACTATGGTGGTATTATTGAAAGTACCAAAAATAGAAAAAATAATAATACCAGATTAAGAGGAACTATGCTAACTTATGATTTCTCATCTAGGGGTAAAACTCCTATGTATGAGTACTTGTACAACTGCATAAGAGAAGATATATTATCGGGCAAAGTTAAGCCTGATGAAAAGCTGCCGTCCAAGCGTGAGATGGCTTCTAATCATGGAATCAGTATTATCACGGTGCAAAACGCCTATGAGCAGCTTTTGGTCGAGGGCTATATTTATGCTGTGGAGAAGAAGGGCTACTTCGCGTCCGAAGTGGAGGGTGGTTTTGAACAATCGTCTTCGCCGAAGGCACCTGTTCATAAGAAAAAAGAAGAACCAAAACCATTAGTAGACTTTTCATCAAACCACATAATGTACGATAGCTTCCCATTTAACACTTGGTCGAAGATTATGAGAAGGACTATCGCTGATAGTGAGTCAGATTTCTTAGCAAGTCCTGACCATGTGGGGGTGGAAGGCTTAAGAGAAGCAATCGCGAACCATCTTGCGGACTTTCGTGGAATGAATGTCAACCCGGACAACATAGTAGTGGGAGCCGGAATGGAATATCTATATGGATTGATCGTTCAGCTCCTTGGCAAGAACCATATGATTGCCATAGAAGATCCAGGGCACAAGAAAGTGGGAAGCGTTTATGAGAGCAATGGTGTCAAATGCATACCAGTTCCAGTGCTTGAAGATGGAATAGACTTAAAGATATTGGAATCATCCAAAGCGAAAGTTGTTCACCTATCTCCATCGCATCATTTCCCAACTGGATGTGTGATGCCTATTAACAATAGAACAAAACTACTTGAACTTATTAACAAAAACCACGGCTTTGTGATAGAGGACGACTACGACAGTGAGTTTAGATTTAAAGGAAGGCCTCTTCCTACATTGCAGAGTTTAAATCCAGATAAAGTTATATATTTAAATACTTTCTCTAAGACTTTGGCTCCATCTATTCGTATTGCATACATGGTGCTCCCAGATGTTTTGATGAAAGTGTTTAACGAAAAACTATCGTTTTACTCAAGCACAGTTTCAAGTTTTGATCAATATACATTGGCTACCTTCATATCGGACGGATATTACTCAAGGCATATCAATAGAATGAGAAACTACTATAAGAATTACCGGAAGGTGATAATGGACGAGCTTAAAAACTCGAGGATGAGCGACAGGATAAAGATACGAGAGGCATCTTCCGGACTTCACTTTATATTAGAGATTGATTTGGCGGTAGATGACAAACGTTTCCTAAGGGCCTTGATGAAAAAAGGCATAAAGCTAAAAAGTGTTTCGGACTATTGTTATCAAAAAGCGAAGAGTTACAAACACCAATTCATAATCAACTACTCCGCGGTGGAGGAGAGCAAACTAAAAGATGCATTCGAGATAATGGCTGAAGAGTTAGACAAACTAGGAACTAAGGACATACCAAAGTTTAAGGATAAGAAGATGAAGATTACAAACACATCAAAACTTCATATCGAACTTCCAAATAGCGTGAAGAAAATCATATCCATCTTGGACAAAGAGGGCTATGAGGCTTTTGCTGTGGGTGGATGTGTGCGTGACTCAATCCTTAATAGAAACCCAGATGATTGGGATATCACAACTTCAGCGAAGCCAGAGGATGTAAAGCGAATCTTTAATAGAACCTTTGACACGGGTATTGAACATGGAACAGTTACTGTGCGAATGGGTGGCGAATCATATGAAGTTACAACTTACCGAATTGAGGGTGAGTACAAGGATTCAAGACATCCAGAGTCAGTCGAGTTTACATCAGATTTGAAGGAAGATTTGATGCGTCGTGACTTTACGATAAATGCTATGGCCTACAATAACCAAGCAGGTTTAGTGGATGAATTTGACGGCATCAAAGATTTAAAAAATAAAACAATCAGATGCGTGGGTGATCCTTACGAGCGCTTCAGCGAAGACGCATTAAGGATTCTTAGAGCGGTTCGTTTTGCTGCGCAACTTGGATTTGAAATAGAAGAAGAAACGCAAAAAGCCATGAAGGAACTTGCTCCAAATTTGAAAAACATCAGCGCAGAGCGAATTCAGACTGAGTTAGAGAAGCTAATTATGTCTGACCATCCTGGAATGTTTATTAAGGCATATGAACTTGGAATTACAAAAGTGATTATGCCAGAGTTCGATAGGCTTATGAATCAGGAGCAGCGCTCGCTTTATCATGACCACAATGTGGGAGAACACACAATCAAAGTTTTGGAGAGTACTAGAAAAGACAGAATTCTTAGATGGACGGCGCTTCTTCACGACATCACAAAACCTGATGAGTTGTCGGTGGATGAGGACGGTTATCACCACTTCAAAGATCATCCAGACTCAGGTTCTGAGAAAGCGCGTGAGATTATGAAGCGCTTAAAGATGGACAATAAGACTATAAAAGCCGTAAGTCACATAATTCTTCATCACGACGACAGACCATACTCGCTAGACCCAGAGACAATCAGACGAAGTGTTCACGAGATTGGGAAGGACTTTTACCAGTACTTCATCGACTTCTCATACTCAGACTACGAGGGTAAGAGCGACTATGCTAGAGAAGTTGGTTATCCAATGCTTGAGTACTGTCAGGCACAGTTCGACGAGATTAAGGAAAAAGGCTATGCCACTAGCATTAAGGAACTAGATATCACAGGGCAGGACTTGATTGATATGGGTGTTGAGCCCGGTGAAAAGATAGGAGAAATACTAGAAAAACTGCTAGATAAAGTTCTATCGGAACCAGAACTGAATAACCACGAAAAACTAGTAGAAATAGCCCAAAAAATGCTATAAAAATGCCAATTTAGTGTTTAATTTTAAAACCATTTATTGTATAATAATAACTTGGAAAATTGGTTGATAGGAGTTTTTATGAGTTATAAAGATATTTATAACGAATGGCTTGAGAATCCTTACTTCGACGAGGGAACAAAGGAAGAATTAAGAGCCATTGAAAATGACGAAAAAGAGATAGAAGAGCGCTTTTATAAAGAGCTTGAGTTTGGTACGGCAGGACTTAGAGGAATTATAGGTGCTGGTACTAACCGTATGAACTTTTATACAGTTGGAAAAGCCACTCAAGGTCTTGCAAACTATATAATCAAGCAAAACGGACAGGATAGGGGCGTTGCTATAGCATATGATTCTAGAAATATGTCACCAGAGTTTGCGGATGCCGCAGCACTTTGCTTGGCAGCAAACGGAATTAAGGCTTATGTGTTTGATGCACTTCGTCCAACACCTATGCTTTCATTCACAGTTCGTGAACTTGGTTGTATTTCTGGTATCAATATTACTGCTAGCCACAACCCAGCAGAGTACAACGGTTACAAAGTTTACTGGGAAGACGGCGCGCAGGTTACACCTCCACACGATGAGGGAATTACTGCAGAAGTTAATGCTATCGATATTACAGAAGCCAAGACTATGGATAAGGCTGAGGCTATTGAGAAAGGTCTTTACATCCAGATTGGCAAAGAGATTGATGATAAGTACATCGCTGCTATCAAGACTCAGGTTAAGAAGCAGGATGCTATTGATAAAGTTAAAGATAAGACAAAGATTGTCTACACACCACTTCATGGAACAGGTAATATTCCAGTGCGTCGTGTGCTAGATGAACTTGGATTCACAAATATTTATGTGGTTAAGGAGCAGGAGATGCCAAATGGCGATTTCCCAACATGCCCTTATCCAAACCCAGAGGATCCACAGACATTTGAATTGGCAGTTAAGTTAGGAACTGAAGTGGATGCAGATTTGCTAATGGCTACAGATCCTGATGCAGATAGAATTGGTATTTACGTCCGCGGCGAAGAACGTGGCGAATACATTCCACTTACAGGGAATATGCAAGGTTGCCTACTTTGTGAGTACGAACTTGATGTTATGAATGTGGATGGCACAATTCCAGAAGATGGAGCTATCATCAAAACTATAGTTAGTACAAATATGGCAAATGACATTGCTGATTACTACCATGTAGATTGTATTGAGACTTTAACTGGTTTCAAATATATCGGTGGAAAGATTCTTGAGTTTGAGAAGAGTGGACACGGCACATTCGTCGCAGGCTTTGAAGAGTCTTATGGATATCTAGTTGGCACACATGCTAGAGATAAAGACGCAGTTGTGGCTGCTATGGTCTTCTCCGAGGCCGCTGCATACTACAAACAGTGGGACATTTCTCTTTGGGATAAGATTAAAGAATTATACTGGAGATATGGATACTGGAGAGATAGAACAGAATCTATCACTCTTAAAGGTAAAGAAGGATTAGAGAAGATTCAAAATACAATTGAGAAACTTCGCGAGAATCCTCCAAAAGAGCTCGGTGGAATTCCAACGAAGGTATTTAAAGATTACAAGTTTGGAACAGTTACTAATTTCGAGACTGGCGAAGAATCAGAGACAGGACTTCCTAAGTCGAACGTTCTTTACTTTGAATTTGATTGTGACT
>CAMZGB010000001.1 GCA_947306285.1 uncultured Lachnospira sp. | reverse complement strand
TGCTCCGGCACTTCCAGCAACTACTCTGGCTTCTTACTGCTATGAGTATATGTTCCGGAATTGTACGTCTCTGAAATTCTCCAGCACCTCAACCGGGGTATATATTTACGAATATCGCATCCCAAGTTCAGGCACCGGCACGACAGCCAGCAGTTGGAACTCCTACATGTTTAGCGGCACCGGCGGTACATTTAAAAGTAACCCGAGCATCAACACTACATACTACACCACCAATCCGCCGGTTGTGGCGTCATAAGTGGGGATGGGTATGAACATCATTATAAGTTTTTTAAAATCACTGGTGAACCATATTAAATAGAAAGGGGTGCTTTATATGGGAAAACGATTATATCCACTGAATCTTGCTAAAGAGTATCCATTACTTAAGCAGCATATTGCCACAAAAACCATTAGCGGAAAAAAGGACTTGCTTCAGAAAGATTATGGTGACGACCTTGACTGTACGCTAACGTGCCTTGCGTTTATTTTTGGTGCTGACAAATATTACGACATTGAGCGGTTTGCCAAAAAGAGAGCTTATGATGGTAAACGCTGGGGCACAATTCCAACTACAGTTAAAGCCATCATGAGAGACTGTCTTAAAGAATTCAAAATGGAAGGCACCTGCAAATCTGCATACGGTAAAGGCATCGGATGGAATTTTAATAAGATTCGAAAGCTTGTTGATAATGGAACCTATGCTGTGTTAAACATTTGGAAAGATGGTAGAGATTATTACTTTAACCATAGTGTGACTGTGATCGGGTACGTCGAGTATAGTAATGGCCAGTTCATTACTGTCTATGACAATTGGAATCATGGAGTGAGCTATATTGACTATAAGAAGCTTAGCGTAATCTCTAGCATTAATTGGTATGAAAAGAAGGCGGAGGGTGGTGATTAAATGAAGTACTCCTCTAGTAACCCGCCTATTAAGTGCATAATGACTCAGTCTACATGTTACCAAGGTACTCGTCAAATGGCTATAAAGGGTGTTCTGTGGCACTCCACTGGAGCAAACAACCCAAATCTTAAGCGATATGTGCAGCCCGATGATGACGCAGATAGCTATAATATTCTCATGAACTTAATAGGACGAAATGGCAATGAGAACGACTGGAACCACAAGCATGTTGAAGCTGGGTTAAACGCCTGGATTGGCAAACTGGCAAACGGATCTGTTGCCGCAGTTCAGACCATGCCATGGAATTATAGGCCATGGGGTTGCGGATCTGGTAAAAATGGTTCTTGTAATAATGGCTGGATTCAGTTCGAGATATGCGAAGACAATCTTAAAGATGCGACGTACTTTAATGCTGTATATAAAGAGGCATGCGAACTGACTGCCTATTTATGTAAACAGTTTTCAATTGATCCACTTGGCACAGTAAAAGTAAGTGGCATCAATGTTCCAACTATTCTTTGTCATTATGACAGCTATAAGCTAGGTCTTGGCTCTGGGCATGTCGATGTTATGCATTGGTTCTCAAAGCATAATAAAACTATGGACGATGTTCGAAAGGATGTGGCTGCGCTTATGGGCATTCAAAATGGAAGTTCTGGAACTGCAAAAAATGTTGTTTGCACGCCAGAGCTTCAGGTGCTTAAAAAAGGTATGGTTGGACGAGACGTTCGCAATGCAATGCTGATATTAAGTGACCTTGGCTATTATGCCGACTTTATTCCTTCTTATGATGAAACTTTTGGCCCTAAGATGGATATTGCTGTTCGCTTATTCCAGAAGGATCGGAAATTAGTTGATGACGGCGTTATTGGGCCAAAGACATATGAGGAGTTATATAAAGGGTAAAGGTAGGTCTTAAGCTGTGGGTGATCTTCTACAAATTATACAGTTTTGCTCTTTATCGTTAAGCGCAATTACTGCTATTTTGGTGATAGTCAAGCCGATTCGGGAAAAAGTATTTGGCACCAAGCACTACCAGGATGGAATAAAGTGCGTATTACGAGGCGAAATGCTACGTATATACTACCATAATAAAGATTCTGGTAAAATTCGTCAGTATGAATACGAATCTTTTGTCTATTGCTATAATGCTTATAAGTCTTTAAAGGGTAATTCCTTTATTGATAAAATCTATCAAGAAATTAAAGAAATGGAAGTGGTATCATGAAGATTGATTGGACTTGGGTTAAATCTGCGGGTATTCGTGCCCTGAAGACCGTTGCTCAGACTGCGGTGGCGCTCATTAGTGTTGGCAAGTTTATGAGCGATATTGACTGGATGCAGGTGCTGAGCGCATCGTTGCTGGCTGGAATCTTATCCATTCTTACCTCTATCGCTGGTCTCCCCGAAGTTAAGCAGGCAAATGCTATTAAGGATGCCGAAGAGAGCTATCGAATCATGCTGCATGAGGCAAATGATCTTCGAGAGCAGCTTTATGGCGAAGCAGAAGACGCGGATGCTATTTTAACGGACTCTGCGGAGTAAAGGTATGGGCATTTTAAAACCTTGCCCGTTTTGTGGGTGCGTGGAGATTGAAGAAATCAAAATACACGATACAAATGAATGGTATTTAAAGTGCGGAGGCTGCAGAATTGAGCAGCCACTGTACAAGACGCTTGAACAAGCCGAGGACTCATGGAATACTCGTGCTGATATTTCTAGCAATTCGTAAAATTTTCATCCCTTATAGTAGAAGAGAGAGATTATATGGTCTTTGTGACCAACAATCTAATAGAATGAATAGGTTGTTAAAAATAGTCTCTCTCTTCTTATTTTTTGAAAGGGGATTTAAAAAATGACTAACGAGGAATTTGTATTCAACCAAACTGCTAAAGAACGTAAATCGGTCGGAACTGGCGCTTTCCATAAAAAGAATGGAGCAAAAAGCAAGCAGTGCACTTTGCCGAGCGACTATTTAACTCCGGCTCAAAAGAGAAAACTTAATGGGCCAACCGTGACGTGGCAGATGAATTCGTTTTATTCTTACCCGGAGTTCAAATCCATGCCTGATGATATTCAAGAAGCGTATTTAGTAACTATCATAAAAAAGTATAAAGTTGGAATGGCCGCTATTGCCAAAGAATTATTTAGAATTACTGGAACAGCTTTATATGCATACATACGCAAAAAAGAATATTATAAACGGCTTATCAATATTACTGAAAAACATAGTCGCGCAGAGAATGTTACCAATTTCAAAAACGCTATAAGTTTAAGCTCTGAAAGCAACAGTAACGGAACGGGGGTTGTTAATCGTGAAGGCAAGCAAGAAGTCAAGCAGATCGAAGGACTGGACCATCTTGAGATTGAAGCTTCTTTGTCATTTACTGAGCTGGTCTCTTTCATTAGTAACCTATCTTCTAGTAAGAAAATCAAAATGAAACTTATAATTGACGCAGTCGATTAATAATCTATATGCATTCCCGAGGAAAATTGTGGAATTGTGGTGAGGACTTTGTACTATCAAGTCTTTAATCGGATTTGGAGTTTAAGCAAAGTGTGTATGGAATAATTTGTATAAGATTAGAGGTGGTTAATTATGAGCGGGTATGATTTCCCGTTAGTGTAGCTACGCCGGTGTGATGGAATAGGTAGACATAACGGACTTAAAATCCGTGGATGCGTGCATCATATGGGTTCGAGTCCCATCACCGGTACCAATCTCATGTCGGAGTAGTCACCGTTCATGAGATCTCCCCTTTCAATAGTGCAAGGCGTAAGACCAGGTAGCATCTGCCAGGATGAGTAGAAGATTGCCCATCGGCCTTCGGCTGGCTGCTTTGCGCTATATATTATAAAAATCAAAATGGAAGATTGTAAAATCGAGGTGTAGCTCAGTCGGCTAGAGCGCTTGATTTGGGATCAAGAGGTCGTGGGTTCGAGTCCCGCTACTTCGACCATAGCGTGGCATTGGTTTATTGTCACGCTCTCGCTGCGGGTAAGCGGTAGGCGACCCTAAGTTGTAAAATTGCGAGTAGGCGCCAGTGCGCAGGACGCTAAGAAAATGATCGCGACATTTTCATTAAACCAAACCCCATCTTTATATAAGGTTGCTCGCCTAACGGCCGGTCGTGGGTTCGAGCCCCACTACTTCGACCATGCCATAGCATTGGTTTGAGGTGTAGCTCAGTAGGTTAGAGTATTTAATTTAGGTAGTAAAAAGCATTAAATTGGGTTTTACTCAGGCCTTATATAAAGATAGAAAATTTGCCGCAGTAGCTCAATAGGGGGTAGAGCAGGCGACGTAGTTGCCTAGTTCCTGGTTCAAGTCCAGGTTGCGGCTATTGGGTGATGGGGGCACCGGTCTATTGCCCTCAGATAAAAAGGTAGTCATGAATGCCTTAATAGACCATTTCCTATAAAGTGGCTTGAGAGAATAGCCTTAAATCAGCGTCCCTGTATCAAAGCCTTTAATTTTCGTACAAAAAAAATTAATATAAAATGATCTCTCTATCGCTAATTTGATACGCGCGGGCTTTATAGGAATAAATCCGCCATTAGCTCAGCAGGTAGAGCATCTGGCTCATAACCGGACGGTCTCGGGTTCAAATCCCCAATGGCGGACCAAATAGGGGCGTTTCCTAAACTTAAGCAGTTATGCTAAAGTACTAATATTTTTGTACAATTGCGGGAAACGCCCCTTATAAAATAATTAATATACAAAAATATTGCATAGCTTATATTTTTTCGTAAAAAAATCATTCCTTATAATAGAATACTTATGAAAGGGGATTCAAAATGGAAACAAAACTCATTGAGGAACGATTGGAGTTTCTTGCTGGCGAACTAAACAATACGAAGGCGGGCAGTGACGAGGCTAAGAAGATTAAGGACGAAATCCTAGATCTTTGGAAGATGCTTCTGGAAGATGAGCGAGTAGTCAACGAGCGAATGGACCGCAATCGCCGATATGACTTGGACGAAATGAAGTTCGAGTCCGAGAGGCGGGAGTCTAAGCGAAAGGACAATGCCGCTTATGCAGATTGCATCACCAGAATCTTGGAAAAAATCCTGATGATTGGAGGAGCTGCGGCGCTGCTGATCGTGACGTTTGCTTTAGAGTCTGAGCATCTTATTCCAGCCAAAACTTGGGGATTTGTTACTAAGTTGTTGAAGTTCTAAAGTGTTTGAAAGAGAGAGGTCTACATGGCCTCTTTTTTTTATTATTTTAAGAGGAGGATAATAAATTATGATTGAACAGCATGGGATGATCATTTGCGCATTTCCAGGAACGGGAAAGACCAAGGCAGAAGCAACTGCTCATAACTATGGGCTATATGAAATTCTAGATGCGGAAAGTTCTCCGTTTCGATGGACCGAAACCGCCAGTGGTAAACGTGTTCAGAATCCGGAGTTTCCAGATAATTATTTGAATTTTATAGAGCACGAAGCAGGCATTAAAGAAAGAATCATATTAACTGCAACACACAAGCAGGTTAGAGATGAGATGAAGAAGCGAGGCCTTTCTTATATTATTATTGCTCCAGAAAAAAATCTCAAGGATGAATACCTTTCTCGATATGTAGCAAGAGGCAATGACATTAGTTTTATAAAACAGCTATATGATCATTGGAATGAGTGGCTTGATGAAATGGAAGGCGATGGAGCTCCAATTATCCACCTAAAATCGGGACAGTATTTATTAGATATTATTCTCCCGAAGCTTACTACTTCACGTGGACGTACGGCTTATCATTGTGGCGATGGAAAGACTTACTACCTTTAAGCAGAATTTTCCAAGGCACGGTATTACTGAACCATCCTCTCAAAAAAAACTAAATTAGATTAGGGGAGTTACATCCCCTTTTCTTTTTGTCTAAATTCGTAATATTTTCATCCCTTTTAATAGAAGAACTATAAAAAGGAGGATTTTAAAATGTTAGTTCACGTCGTTATGAAAGGGTACAACTTAATAGACGACAGAGGTATGGCTCATGGAGCAGTCCGAGCAAGACCAATAGGAGTGCATTTGATAGAAAGCCGAGCGATCGAGCAGGTTAGAAATTATGATTTCTTGGCCGATATGAAAAGGCACGACTGCACTGGTTTTAAGGAAGGCGTGCAAACCTCTGAATCTAGAACTTGCACTTTGATTAACGACGGAAGGAACGATTGCAACGTTAAAGTCTGGATTTCAAGTGAGGAATTAACTCTATAAAAGGAGAAAAATTGGGGGCTACAAAGCTCCTAATTTTTACATACCATTTATTTTTTTTCGTAAAAAATACATACCTTCTAGTAGAAGGAAACCAAATTAATTTATATTTTTGAAAGGGGATTTTAAAAATGAACGAAAAGGTTATCAAGATAGCAAAAAACACCATTAAATCGGTGGCTCACCTTGGCACTGGGGCTGTCATTGGGGGTGTAGTTGGTTTGGCAGTTTGCGCGTCTTCGAAGAATCAAGTTGTTTTGATTCTTAAGACGGTCGCGGGAGCAGTTGCTGGAGCAGTAATAACCACCTATATGAAGAACAAGGTCATTGATCCGACGGTTGATGAGATGTTTGCAATCTTTGAAGACATCACGAGCGATGAAAAATCTGGCAAAACTATACTTAATTGTGTAATCCTGTAAAAAAGATTAGGGTCTTTTACAAGGCCCTTTTCTTTTTTTTATTTATATTTTGGAGGAAGGAACATGGACGCCTTGAGAATTGAATCCGATTTCATTAAAAAGATTATTATTAGGGCAATAAAAAAGAAACTTAATTCGACTATAGGCATTTCGCCGGAGATTATATTTAAATCTCCTATAACTGCTGAAAACGATGGAAATCATATTAAGGTAAGTATTAATGCTGATTTTTTAGTTGGCATTGAGGACCTAAATAAGTTTTTCTTACAATAAATTAGTCGTAAGTTTTGCATGCTATATAATAGAAAGGAGTTGATATTTAATGAAAAAATATTATGGGTACTTTACTTATAATGGCGAACCGTATGTTATTCGATTTAAAATCGATGGTAGCCTACATTGGGATGAGCATGAGCGTGCGTTTATCGACAAGGATTTTTATGTAAGAAGTAGTCTAGCTGTAATAGCTATGGCGGCTCTAGATACACATTTTCTTAATGATAAACGTCTCGGAAGCATTGGCCTACTGTGCAGCCATAAAGATTTTAAACAATATCGCGCAAACGGTATTAAACGGTGGGCACCCAAAAGAGAGATCATTAAATGGGGCTGACATTAAAAGATCGAGGCTTACATAGCCTCTTTCTTTTTTTTTCGTAAATTTTTCATACCATATAGTAGAAGGAACGCGGAAGCTTTAAGTTATATTAAAGCCCTGGGAAGCTGGGAGACCGCATTAATAGTTCAATGGTAGAACATTCTGGAAACAGAAAGACGCAAGTTCGAAGCTTGCAGTTCCTTTATTTTTTGCCTATTAAAACTAATCTAGGAGAGTATTTACGCAAATGAATAGTAAAGTTTTTGATATAATTGATAAAGAATACAATCGCCAACATGACACTATCGAACTAATTGCCAGCGAGAATTTTGTTAGTGATGATATTTTAAAAGCACTTGGCTCTTGTTTAACTAATAAATACAGTGAAGGCTACCCGGATCGTAGGTCAACCGAAGTCGGACGCCATGGAAGATACTACGGAGGATGCCAATATATTGACGAGCTTGAGGACTACTGCTGTGATATGTGGAGAAGGGCTTTTAGAACTGACTACCATGTAAACGTCCAGCCCCATAGCGGATCTAGTGCTAATCTTGCAGCATATATGAGCATTTTAAATCCTGGAGATAAAGTGCTATCTATGAGCCTTCAAAATGGAGGACATTTAACCCATGGAAGTAACGTCAATTTTAGTGGTAAATTATTCAATTTCTCATTCTATGGTGTTGATAACGACGGTTTCATTGACTACAATAGAATCGAAGACATCGCAAAAAAGGAGAGGCCAAAGCTGATCGTCGCTGGAGCCAGTGCTTATCCACGGATTATTAATTTTAAATATTTTAAGGATGTTGCGGACTCTATCGGTGCACTATTTATGGTTGATATGGCTCATATTGCCGGATTAGTAGTATCCGAGGACCATCCTTCGCCATTTGATCTTGCTGATATTATAACAACCACAACTCACAAAACGCTTAGAGGTGCTCGTGGAGGGTTAATCTTTTGTAAACCAGAATTAGCAACTAAAATTGATGCCGCAGTGTTTCCTTGTTGCCAAGGAGGACCATTACAGAATGTAATTGCGGCAAAGGCCATTACCGCGGAAGAGGCGTGTACTACAGAATATGCCAATTATATTCATTCCGTCGTATATAATAGTAAAACCATGAGCGAAGAGTTTACTAAACTAGGCTATAATGTTGTAACTGGAGGCACGGACAACCATTTATTCGTAATCGATTTTTCAAAGACCCATCCAAATTTAACTGGTAAAGATGTGCAAGAAGAACTTGACCGGCATGGCATTACTTTGAACAAGAACTGCGTTCCGAACGAGAAACGAAGTCCTGTATTAACTAGTGGTGTTCGGATTGGAACCGCCGCCGAGACAACAAAGGGTAAGACGGCTAACGACTTCGTAGAAATTGCGCATACGATTGGCAAACTAATAAACACCATTTCGTAAAATATTCATAGCACTTAATAGGGAGAGCGGGAATTGATATATTTCTGCTCTCTTAATATTTTTTGAAAGGGGATTTTTAAAATGTTAGTAGTACTGGTATGGGGCTTAGTCATCGGAGGAGTCTGCGCTGCAATTTCTATTGGCGGTGATATTCTGATGAATACTAAGACTGGCAATCAGATCATGGCCAAATTAACTGGAGGGCACGACTATGAAGACTGAGTCAAACTATTATTCTCTAAGATATGAGGTTAATAAGAATATTGAAACTTATAAAAAGAGGCTACAGGAATCGCTTCCAGCAATACGAGCAGTTGCTGGCTTATCACCTGTAGCTTTGGCAGCGGTATTAGATATTGGGCCATCGACTATTGCAAATATTGAAAAGCATCCGGAAAAGATGACTACCGTGTATTATTTAGCCATTATAACCACTTTACACAGTCTGGCGCTGGCCGAAGATATGGAAGACCATGACCCATTGCTTCAAAAAGTAATTTATATTTTGGTCAGATCGAATAATGTTCCGGAGGTCAATAGAAGAAAACTTATTAATGCTATACAAGAGGCGCGAGATTCAATAAGTATCCGCAATGGATATTATGGGTTTCGCATTAAGGTTCGAGAAAAAATAAGGACCCTCGTAGATGAAATTTGGCCAGGGTTCTGCTAAAACTATCTTCTCGTAGAAGAGATAAGAAAGGAAGTTTTTATATGAAAATGTATCGATGCGATATTTGCGGAAGAGAAATGGCGCAAAACGACCCATATACTATCTATGCCGAACAGACTGGGAGCTCGTATTCAGGCTCTTTTGGGGCTGTTATTCATGGTAAAGACATTTGCCCAAGATGCATAGAAATTGGCAAGCTTATGGACTTTGATGCGGTTTTAACATTGGCTTGGAAAGAAGAAGTTAAAAAGTTTGAATCTTGCAATAAAAAGGAGAATAATGATGCATGATAGGATTCTAACTGCTTATATCTGCTGGCTCTTATCAATCGTTTCATGGATAAGTTCTCATATAACTGACAAACTTATTCAGAAAGTAGACAAAAATATTCGTGAGCTTAGATTTGACTCCGCTGATATTTATCGTAAGCTTGCAAAAAGAAGTCTAAAAATTGCAAAAGTGATTAATAACCATGCTGGAAAAATGATTTTAAAATTAAAAAAAGGAGAATAACTTATTATGAAAAATAAAGTACGTATTAGTGCGTTATGCGCGGCCATTATCGCTATGTTTTTACTATGCGGTTGTACTGCAGATGCTACCGCTGTAAGCAAAGGAACGGCCTTGGACATGGAGGCAACTAAGCAGGTTTCCGGGAATCTCGCATCTAACCAGCCAACTCCAAAAGATATTGAGTACTCTCTCGAACGATACAATTTAATTCGAAGAGCTTATTGGGTCAATGGCCAGCGAGAAAAAGCAAATACCCTTCCATGCGAGATTGATAAGCCTCTTGGATATATTGTCTTATTCTCCGGAAATGCGACAGTTGGCCGCTTTGTTGTAGACGGGAAGGTATCGAGCCTCAATAGCTATCTTTCTCCAGATAGTGAATATTATGAGTACATTGTCGTTGGGGATCCTGCATATGTTAAAGAGTATGCTAATCAGTGGCTTGCTGACGTAGACGGTTCGTATGGCGAAAATGATAGCGGGATATTTTTCTTTACTCCAGATGGTAAGTATATTGAATGGACGGGCGATTACCTATATTCCGATATTCCATTTGAGATTAATGATGCAATGGTCAGTTATAATGAGATTACAAATGAATATTAAGTTTAATAGAACGGAGTCTCGTAAGATTACCAGAGCAGAATTTCTTGGCATGCTACATAAGCATCCTCATAAACGAGACTTTTCTTATATTAATCTTTCTGGCGAGGATCTTTCTAATTTAAATCTTTCAAATATTATTTTTAGAAACGCCAACCTATCAGGCGCAATCGTAAAGAATAGTCATTTGAATGGCTCTGACTTATCGGGTGCTAATTTGTCTTATGCGGTATTTGTGGGTTCACCCCTAGGCTCGGCAAATCTTTCAAAGACCAATCTTGAAGGGGCATTATTTTATAATATGGACCTAGAGAGAGCTTCAATAGACATGCCCACGATGGATAAATATTTTCCATCTGTATGCCCAAGTGAAGGAGAATTCATCGGATGGAAGAAAGCGGTTGTTGTTGAAAATTTAGCTAATATCCATCAAGTAGTAGTCAAACTTCTCATACCAAAAGACGCAAAGCGTGGCAGTGCCTTCGGAAGAAAATGTAGGTGCGATAAAGCAAGAGTTCTTAGTATTGAAAGTCTTGATGGCTTTTATACGGATTTTGCGTTCAGTACATATGATTTTACTTTTAAATACGAAATCGGAAAAGAAGTTTCAGTTGATAATTTCGATGAAGACCGACGGCATGAGTGCGCTCCAGGGATTCACTTCTTCATGACACGTGAAGAAGCAGTTGCGTATCTAGCCAGCTATTCCATATAATAATATAGCTATTAATATATTGGCATAAAGGAGGTCGCAAATGAATATTAAAGTCAATAGAACGGGGTCTCGTAGGATTACCAGAAGAGAACTTATGTATATATTATGTGAGAACCCCTATTCGGAGGAAAATAAACTGGACCTTTCTTGTATTGACCTTTCTAACGAGGATCTTTCTAATCTAATGCTTTCAAATATTATTTTTAGAAACGCCAATTTATCAAATACAGTTATAAAGTATAGCGTTTTAAATGGCTCTGACTTATCGGGGGCTAATTTGTCCAATGCTGTGTTTATTGGTTCGCATCTAAAATCTGTAAATCTTAGAAAATCTAATCTTAGAGGGGCAGTATTTTGTAGCACCGACATTTCTTCAGCTTTGATAGATACAAATACAATAGATAAATATTTTCCATCAATTTGTCCGAGCGAAGGAGAATTTATAGGATGGAAAAAAGCTGTTATTATGGAAGATGCGGTTACATTTCACAGAGTAATAGTCAAACTTCTTATACCAAAAGATGCAAGAAGAAGTAGCGCCTTCGGAAGAAAATGCAGGTGCGATAAGGCGAAAGTTCTTAGTATTGAGACACTCGATGGCCTAGAGACCAATATGGATACTGCTTTCAGTGCCTATAATGGAGTCTTTGCATACGAAATTGGGAAAGAAGTTTCTGTTGATAATTTTGATGAAGACCGAAGCCATGAGTGTGCTCCTGGGATTCATTTCTTTATGACACGTGAAGAAGCAGTCGAATACCCAAAAAGCACATATAGTAATGTGGCCATCTATAGGCCATAATTAATAAAGGAGACGAATATGACAAAAAATACCAAAGTAATCGTTATCATTTTACTGATAATTGCGGCATGCATCACATCTTATCTGTTTACTCCAATTGGCCGTGCCATTGGTAATAGCCATATTAAAATGATTAAAAAGGTGGATGATGCAACAAATTACACAACGCAAAAGCATGTCGAAGATACTTGCAGGTCCATGATATCGTCTTACACCGCTGATAAACTTACATATGAGCAATATAATGGCTCGGAAAGTAAGGAGCAACAGTCTTGGGCGGACCAAGCAAAAATGAGAGCAAACAAAACCGCGGCGACTTATAACAATTATATTTTGGAAAACTCATTTGTATGGGATGGCAATGTTCCTTTGGATATTTCAAATGAGCTTCCGTATATTCAATGAGAGGGGTTGGAAATGGATAATTATGTAAATATTACCAGCAATGACCCATATACCGAAGTCGGAAATATTGTTGAGGATTGGTGCGAAACTCACTATTACGGCGATGCTCTTGTAACGTTATTTATAGATGGCAGAGTAACAACTGAGTATTTGGAATTTAATGGCGATACTATGCAGTTTACATGGGCCAATGACTGGTGGGAAGGCGAAAAAGATATAGAATTAATTGGCTTTAGAATGCTTGGCGACATTATGTTCTTTGGACCACCCAACAATAATCAATAAAAAAACGGAGATACTGTATATGAATAATCCTCTTAACAATTTTATTAATACACAAGGGATGCTTGCTGAGAACTTGTGGATATTTTATACAAAGGCCGTCGGTACTGGCTTTACTGAAGCGCAAGCAATGGAACTAACTAAGTCTTATCTACTTCATACGTTAACACTTGCTAACTCTATTGGGCAGGCCAAACTTGATGCCGAGAAAGGAGAAAATAAATGATTACAATTTTATTAAGTCGCTTCCGTATAGTGAGCTGATTATCGGGGAATAAAATTCATCACGGCGGCAGATGTAATTGGAGATGATTAAAATATGACGAGAAAAGATTTTACTAGAAAGTTAAAAAGGCGGGTTAAGGACTTTTCTGATACTGACCTTCGTGGAGTAGATTTTACAAGTTTATGTCTTGACGGTATTAATTTTAAAGGTGCAAATTTATCGGGCTGTAATTTTTGTTTTGCAAGTTTATATAACTGCAATTTGGAAAGTGCAGACCTTTCGGGCGCAAAGATGTATCGGACAATTCTATGTAACGTAAATTTGACAAATGTGATCCTAGACAACGCGAACGTTGCTTTTAATAAGTGTACTTTCGAGGAAATCGAAATTGATAAAAATACAATGGATAAGTATGTTCAATTGGTGTGCCCGAGTGAAGGAGAGTTCATAGGATGGAAGAAAGCCTTTGTTACAGTAGTTGAAGACCTATCATATTCAGTCATAGTCAAACTTCTTATACCAAAAGACGCAAGAAGAAGTAGTGCCTTTGGAAGAAAATGCAGGTGCGATAAAGCAAGGGTTCTTAGTATTGAATGCTTAAATAGCCTATGCGAGTTTGACCCCATCGCTGCTCATAGTTTCGCTGACAAGACTTTTGTATACGTACTCGGAAAAGAAGTTTCAGTTGATAATTTCGATGAGGATCGATGGCATGAGTGTGCTCCTGGGATTCATTTCTTTATGACACGTGAAGAGGCGGTGGATTATTAAAATGACGACCGTGGATTTTATTATTCAGTTGAGCAATGAAATTACGAACTTTTCTGATACTGACCTTCGTGGAGTAGATTTTTCATATTTACGTCTTGAAGGATTAAATTTTAAAGGCGCAAATTTGTCAGGTTGCTATTTTCGGTTTACAAGTTTGAGCAGATGCAATTTTGAAAATGCGAATCTTTCCGGAGCAAAAATGTTTCGAACAGGGCTATCTAACGTGAATTTAACAAATGCTCGGCTAGATAATACAAGTGTTGGCATGTGTTATTATAGAGATATCAAAATTGATACAAAAACGATGGATAAGTACTTCCCCTCGATATGCCCAAGCAAGGGGGAATTCGTAGGATGGAAGAAAGCCGTCCATGAAACCGATAACACGCCTGTAATAGTAAAGTTACTTATACCATCCGATGCCAAGCGCGGAAGTGCCTTCGGAAGAAAATGTAGGTGTGACAAAGCAAGAGTTCTTAGTATTGAACATGCAGATATATTAGGTAAGAGTATGGGCGGAATCGCTCATAGTATTGTTTCTGAAGATTTTAAATATGAACCGGTAAAAGAAGTTTCAGTTGATAATTTCGATGACGACAGAAGTCACGAATGCGCTCCTGGAATCCATTTCTTTATGACGCGTAAAGAAGCTGTAAATTATTTAATATGAAGTTCGCTATGATGGGAGATGACCGAAATGACGAGGCACGATTTTATTATTAGTCAGTTACCCAAAGAGATTAGAGACTTTTCTGGAGCCGATCTTCATGGATTAGATTTTTCAGGTTTAGAGCTTGAGGGATTAAATTTTGAAGGCGCGAATTTATCGGGCTGCATATTTTGGTGTACAAGACTAATTAGCTGCAACTTTGAAAATGCCGATCTCTCAGGCATAAAGATGGGTTGCCGAACATTGTTATATAATGTAAATTTAACAAACGCCAACTTAGATAATGCCCGTTTTAGTTTTGATAAGTGTTTGTTTGACGAAGTCAAAATCGACGTAAATACGATGGACAAATATTTTCCGTCAATTTGCCCGAGTGAAGGAGAATTCGTAGGATGGAAGAAAGCTTATAGCCAGGATAATGAAGTAATAGTAAAACTTCTTATACCAAAAGACGCACGGCGCGGAAGTGCCTTTAGAAGAAAATGTAGATGCGATAAAGCTAAAGTTCTTGATATTGAGCAACTGCACAGACCATCTACACCTGGAAGCATTTTCGGTGACAGTCCTTATGGATCGGGTATCGTTTGCGCTCGTAGTATATATGACCGCCAGTTTGAATACGAGATCGGGAAAGAAGTTTCCGTTGATAATTTCGACGAGGACAGAAGCCATGAATGTGCTCCAGGAATTCATTTCTTCATGACGCGGGAAGAGGCGGTGAATTATTAAATATGCAGTGGATTACACAGATGAAAGAAACTCATGGCTATAATTACGTAGCATATACTCCAATATGCATTTGCTCAAAATGCGGTTCCGAGTATGACTTTGTTGTTTCCAAAATGTTAACTGAATGCCCAAAATGCCATGAAGATTCTGATAATGGCATTGATCAACCGTCTAAAAATAAATAGAGAGGAGATATGTTTTATTATGGATTGGGATTGGAATAGATATTATGAGCCCGATGATTGTGTAGTATGGAAGTACCAGCATGATAACCCGATTGATGTTCTTGGACGCGCCATTGTTGGCAGCAGTGATAATGGTGTGCGTGTATATTGCAACAACAAGGATCTTGCTAAAAAAATAATGACTAAGGAAAAAGAAACATTTAGTTTTGTACAGGAGGTCAATGAAATGATTAAGCCTACAAAAATTATTTATTCTGGTAGAAAGACGATTGTCTTCTGGAATGATGGAACCAAAACGATGGTTACTCGTAATCCGGAAGATCAGTTTGACGTATACACTGCTTTTTGCGCAGCACTGGCTAAGAAGATGTTCAACTCAACTAACGCAGCAAAAATAATGGTTGATAAATTAAGTGTTTTCCAAAATAGCCGAGATGATAATGCACTTTCCGAGCATACTAAAAGAGATCGCCATGTGATGTGGATGTATCAGCGCAGAGGTAACGCCGACCAGCTAGTAGCTGACGTTCCGCATCTAAATATCTATGAACCCCAGCCTATAAAGAAATCAGACTTAGGGGCCAACGAAATTAGTGCAGTGGCAAATGCGTGCAAAGATTTTGCCGATAGTATGGCAAAACTTGGCATTGCTGTTGGTGATATTTCCATCAAATTTGGAAAAAGTGCAGCCGATGCCTTGAAGAACGCTATTAATAAGAGAAAGGAATGGGATAAATAATGGAGGACAACTATATCGCTTTTTACGATAATGTTAGCCGGCCATCTCACTATGCAGAAGGTCGACGGTATGAGCCAAAAGATGTTATCCGAGACTGGGGTCTCAACTTTAATTTAGGCTCAGCCGTTAAATACATTTCCAGAGCTGGTAGAAAAGGTCCAATTTTAGAGGATTTAAGAAAAGCTCGGAAGTTTATAGATTTTGAAATTTCTGCAATTGAATCGCAAAAGTCTGAGGAAAATGATGGCAAAGATAATGTGGACGCTCCTGGTAAAGACTTAACCGTACGGGATGTTTTTAACACAATGAGTGACGCTAAAATATCGGCTATCGGCGAGGCGTGTCTGGTTGTTTCAAAAAAGCGCAAATCTTTTAATGACATTGCAAGTTGGGGTATTAGCCCTTTGGCGTCGATGATTGACACTCTTAAAAAATCTCTACCTAAAGAAAAATATGATATTCTAAAAGCATTATCCCAGGAAGAGAAGAACGTTATGTTTTTCTTATTAGGTGAGGCAATTAAATCGGATATATAAGGAGCGACTAAGAATGGCATATAAAGAAGTGTATTTTAATCAATACTGTTATAAATGCTCCCATTTTAAAGAAGATCCAAATGACCCCGAATCGGCATGCTATGATTGTCTTAGTGAGCCAGTTAATAATGATTCTCATAAACCTGTAAAGTTCGAGGAATCCATAACTTATATGGACCTTAGATAAGGAGAAGCGCAAATGACAATAAATTGTTTATGGAGAAGATATTTCATATCGGTAATCTCGATGGTTGTGGCAACGGTTTTATTATTACTAAACGCATATAGCGTAGATGTATGTATTGCCGTTCTTACAATATCGGCGATGAATATGATATATGACTGTATTCTTTATACGGTTCATAATAAGAGCCTATATAATGGATGTCTCCATATTATAACGTCGGACCCAAATAAAGATGTATTCAATATGGAATGCTATGGAACTCCGGATGATTGGGCCTCGCATTCGGAGCTGCTTATTAAAGTAGATTCAGATATAAAGAAGAATGGGAGAGAATCATGCAACTAATTAACTATAAGAAGCTTGCTAGTGAGTTACTTGAGCTATCGGATGCCTTTGTAGCGCCAGGACTTGTTCATGGTAAGCTGAGAGAAGCTTATGAGGCGATTAATGGCATGGCACTTTATGTAAAATATATTGATAATCTACGAAGAGATGGATGGTGCCTGCAGCAGGTAAAATTAGACGAAAATGAGAACACCGTTCGCGTAAAACCGTTGCCTGAATTATTAAATAAGGGCGCCGATGCTTCTAGTAGATGGACTTCCGTCGATGAAGCGCTGCCTGCTGAAGAAACGCCAGTTCAGGTAACGTATCTAGATTTTCATAGTAAGGAGCCGCGGTCTGATTTAATTGCATGCATATATGATGGTGCTTGGTGCTATTGGGAATGTGAAAGGAGCCATTATAATTATTGCCGAGTCCATATTACTCACTGGGCGCCATTGTTAGAGCCGGTAACCGTAAAAAATATATGAAAGGGGAGAATACAAATGAGCGAGTATATTGGAGGTCAGCCCTTGGTAATCGACGAAGGTGAAGAAATTCCAATTTCTGTCGGAACCAGGATTATTTTCCATGAAGATGGCGAGTATCTTGTCTCCATTCATGGTGGAAAGATATCTGTACGGCCATTGGATGGAGAGAAGACGAAGTAGTCACGAGAGATATTTAAAAGGGGGCAATACAAAAGTGAAACTGATTGATAGGAATATAGTTATGGCCTCGCTCCAAAAATTATATGACAACCGGCAAAATGTAATATGGAATGATGTAATTTACTGTATCAAAACTGCTAAAACCATAGATGCTGTCCCGTGGATATGGATCGAGGCATTTGCGAAAGCCAAGAAATTTGATGATGTAGAGTCTTTTATTAAAGAGGCAAAAGTCCTTTCCGAAAAAATGGAGAGTTGCTGTTGCTTCTTTGGCGATAACAGCATGGGAGCGGGCGTATGAATATTAGAGCTTGCAAAGGATGCAGATATTTTGTCAAACACTATGGGAACATGGATTCTACTGGAAAAAGAAAAGTAAGTAATTACTGGTGCATTGTAAAAAACGGATTCATAAAGTCATTCCCAAAGAAATGCAAATGGAGTAATACTAGAGTATCTTGCTATATCGATGCTGATATAGGAAAGGGTGATCGAAATGCGGTTAATTAATGCTGACGAGCTTCAAAAGGAATATATGCGTTCCCATAATGGAAAGCGATTATTGTTGATTGATACGGCGCCAACAGTAGACGCGGTTCCGGTAGTAAGGTGCAAGGATTGTAAGCACCGTCCTAAGTATGAAGAAGGGCGCAAAGAATGGCATGATGGGTTTGATCTTTCATTCCCGGATGAAGTGTGCCCATGCTATAATGACGATGATGGATACTATTCGTGGTATCCAAGCGATGATTCGTATTGCCCAAAAGGAGAAAGGAATAGTTAAATACGAGCCCGCTAATAAGAAGGAGAAACGAATAATTATGACATGGAGTAGATGTAAATCGAGTAGCAACGAAGCTATGGCGAAAGCATTAAACTATGTACTTTACATTATTTCTGAAATTAGGAGACAGAAAAAATGAGCATCTTAATCAAGGATATGGAAATGCCAATGGAAGGAAACGAAACGATTATCAGAATACAGCCAGACGGTACGATTTTGGACCAGTATGGGCATCATCTTGCATGCATGGCTACAACAGTGGGCGATGTTGTAAATGAAGAAGATTATCGTAAGTTGCTTAAAGCAGCTAAGAAAATGCATCTTTGGATCTTCCTTCATAGCGGAGATGAACAGTCGGCTTATGATGAATGCGAATTAACCCCTGAATTGAACGCTATGCTTGGATATGGCGGGCAGTATGAATTAAAATTTACTTCTAAGGAAGATAAATAAAGGGTAGAGCTATGCCAGGAAAGGACTGATTGCAATATGTATGGAGCTATCTTAGGTGATATTATTGGCTCTCCATATGAAGGCAGCACTTTGCATAAGGTTAAAGAATTCGACCTGTTTACTGATGACAGCCATTTTACAGACGACACTGTAATGACTGTTGCAGTTAGTGAAGCGCTATTAAATACTCGTGGAGAAGATGACGACCATATTAAAAGAGCGCTTATTAGATCTATGAAGAAATGGGGGAGAAGATATCCTCATGCTGGATATGGCACAAGATTTAATGCATGGATTCATGGATATTCTAAAAAGCCGTATAATAGTTACGGGAACGGAGCGGCAATGAGAGTGTCTCCTGCGGGATGGTTATATGACAGTCTTGAGCAAACCCTGCATGTTGCCGAGTTAACTGCAGAAGTTACTCACAATAACCCAGAAGCTATTACTGCCGCAAAAGCTGTCGCTGCTAGTATATGGCTTCTTAGAAATGGATATTTTAAAAACGATATTAAGCTCTATGTTGAAAAAGAATTTGGATATGACTTAAGTAGAACCTGCGATGATATTCGGCCAGGATACGCAATGAGTGCCCGATGCATTGACACCGTTCCCGAAGCTTTTACTGCTTTTTTGGATGCATTTGAATTTGAAGATGCTATTCGAAATGCAGTATCTCTTGGTGGTGACACCGATACAATTGCTGCTATCGCCGGGAGCATGGCAGAAGCTTTTTATGGGATTGATCCAAAACTTTGTAGAGAGGCTGATATTCGGCTTCCCACGGACATGGTTAAAGTAATCAGACGTTTCTATTTCGAAATAAATTACAATCAATTTTAAGGAGAAAATATTATATGTCTGAATTTGAAATTAAGAATGTTGATGAGCATGTCGAGGTGTTCCAGCATGGACAGTTTATATTTTCGGCGGATACAATTGAGGAAGCATATCGATTCATTTTGGAGGGGGAGCAATGAGACGAGTGAAAAGTAGTTATAAGCCAATGCGAGTGATCGCCGGCGTCGCGCTTACCGTATCTATTTCATTATATTCTATAATACTATTTTGCCTAGGTGTGTCATATGCCGAAACCATAAATAGTAATCAAAATGATATTTATTCTATTCCGTCTCCAACGGTAGTTGAGGATGGTGATATTTCAACAAAAATACATGAAATTTTACCAGTTATTGATACTGAAAAGCTACGACAAGAGGCTCTAATTTCCGCAATTGGAACTGAGAACGAGCAACTTGTTTGGGGCTTTAATGTTTCCGATCTCATTCGGATTATTGCGAATGAAGGCGGAGACTTTTATGATGTTTGCTGGGATGTAGCTACATGCGTTTACAATACTCAAGCGAAGTATGGCTTCAAATTAACCCCAGACGAAGTTTGCTATAAATACAAATATGATGTACGTAATCTTAATAAATCCGCGCTTTCATATGAAAATGCTCGACTGGCAGTTATTGAGGTTTTCGTGTATGGAAATACTGATAGTAGAGTGGGAAATTCTACAATATTTTGCATGTCAAGTTGCTATAGTCCATACCATGAAAGCCAGATATTTTGTGCAGAAATCCACGGTATAAGGTACTTTATCGAACGATGATCGGGAGGTATTTTAAATGCGTAAACATTTTGACTCTATCATAACTGATATTTATATGGCCAGAAAGCTTGACCCTTCTGCAAATATAGAGATATGTATGACCAGGCCGATGTTCGATTCGCTTCTTGCGGAGTATCCGGTTGAAGCGGACGGTGAATACGACAAACGAACCGGAATATACACAGTTAGAAATAGACTTTTAGGGTACCCAGTAAATATTGTCGATAGCAAGAATAAGAAATATTGGATTTCTATTATATCTAAGGAGATGTAATCATGAATTACACAATGCCGGTTCTATCCTTGAACCCTAGTCATTGCGCTAAATGCGGAGCAACCCCGAGTATAGTCGAAGTTACATATAACTTTGATATTAGGCCAAAGCCCATTGTTTTATGCCCCAATCACTGTTTCGGGTTTGGAGCGTCCACAGTTAATGATGCGATCGTCGGATGGAACAAGATGCAGAAGAATAATGAGAAAAGATATTCGTAAAAAATGCATTGCATATAATAGAGGGTGAATGGGCCCTTATTTTTTAGTCTTGAAAGGAGACAAATGCCATGAGTGTGATCAATAACATGGTAAATGCTGTCAAGATTGGCGGCAAAGCGGTTGGAGGATTCGTAACAAAGAATTCTCCAACACTTTTAACTGCGCTTGGTATCGGAGGAATGGCCCTCGCGGTAGTTGCAGCAGTTCATGAAACCAAGTTCGTTGACCAGGATCTTAAGAACTTGGAAAAGGAAGAGCTTCACGAAGTTGAACAGTCCGAAAGTAAAGAGATTAAGCATCCGATTATGCCAAGAGCTAAGATTTATGCTAAGAATTACTGGCCGGCGGCGGCAATCTTTGTAAGTTCTTCTGCGTGCTTGATATTTGCGCAAAAGATTCAATACCAGAGAACTGCAGCAGCACTGGCCGCATACCAGCTTAGCGCAATGAACCTCAAAGATCTTAAAGAAAAGATTGTGCAGGTTGATGGCGATAAGAAGCTCAAGACCCTTACTGATGATATTGCCAAAGATAAGGTTGATAAGTCTAAATCGGAGGCACCTTCTAAAGAAGTATATTTCGTTGGGGATTCAGAGGATAGTATGTTCTTTGATATTCCGTCTGGCCGATACTTCAAATCCAATATCGAGAAGGTTCGAAGAGCTGCTCAGTCGTTCAATGAAAGCTTGTGGGATGAACGATTCGCCACACTAAATGATTGGTATGGCTACCTTGATATTCCGGAAATCAAAGGAAAGGGGAACATCGGGAGTGGTCTTGGCTGGATATTAGATGATGGCGGCAATCCTCATGATGACATGCTTCATATTACGTATTCTTCTCAGCTAATGGAGAACGGTCATCCCTGCACGACGATTGACTACGAGCTTCGGCCCATTATGGCTAATTGGTCGTACTGATATTTAGGAGGAAACTATGTCTAAAGCGGCAATTATTAAAAAGTTGCCGGCTATCTGCGTGGTTCTGGGGCTCTTAGGGGTCCCAGCCACTGCAGTTTTAGCTTCTAGGGCAACTATAAAAGCTAAGGAGAGCATAGAATCGTCGCCGAATAAGCCAGTTACCATTATAGATAAGGCGAAAATTACCTGGAAATATTATATTCCGAGCGCTATAGTAGGCGGAGCGACAATCGGTTGCATATTGATATCCTATAAATTGCAATCAAAAGAGCTCGTTACTCTTAGCGCGGCAACTGCCTATGCGGTTAATAGAGGTCAGAAACTAGAAGAAAAAATTGAGGAGCACTATGGTAAAGATACCTTAGAGGCTCTTCGTAAGGAAATAGTTAATGATCTTTACGTTCCAACATCGGTAGAAGAAACTAAGTACGGAGATCTTCTATGCTATGAAGGATTTTCCGGACGATGGTTCCGCTCTTCTGAGGAAGCTGTTAGAAGAGCCGAGAATATGCTAGAAGCTAAACTTTCAGCAGGGGATTCAGCTCTTCTAAACGATTTTTACAGATTTCTCGGAATTAAAGACTCATATTTTGGTTGGAAGATGGGGTGGCCTTGCAATCCCATGCATGAACCTTATATTGATTCTTTAGAGTTTATTAATACGCTTTTAGTCGATGGCGAATTCGATGATATTCCAGAGCCAGTTCTTATCATTGACTGGAGCCCAATGGACTATCCTGTTGAGATATATGATACCGTGCTTTAATTAATAAATTCATAATAAGAATTTAAGAAAGGTGAATATTATGAGTAAAAATGATATCGAAAATCCTTTAGTTAACCCCAGTATTGGAAAGCTTCAGGGTTTACGAAGTAAGGCCGCTATGCTTGATGACGGATTCTTTGACCATCCAAAAGAAGATGTTATGGGCCCATTAGAGCAATGCGTATCAAGACTGTCTGATTTAATCATCAGTATGCTTGCCAAAGACGCAACCGATGACGAAATTAAACGGGTTATAAGGCACTCGATAGCTGTAATTGATTACAAGCGTTCTTATGAGGATAATGGAATCGCGGAAATCGAGGCTAAGTACCAAAATTCGTAAATTTTACACATCATATAATAGAGGAGTACCAATACAAATCTAACTATTAAAAATGGAGGTATTTTACAATGGAAGACAAGAAGATTATCGATATGGAGCCTGAGTACAATGTTACTGACTCGACTGAGAAGAAGAGCTTTATCGCCAAGATGAAGGAGAATCATCCGGTGGTCTACAAGGTCGTTCGCGGCATCGCCATCGGCGGCGCAGCGTTGGCTGGAGGACTTCTGGTGATCGCTATGGCAAAGGGCAGAAGCTCCGACTCTGAAGATGATGATAGCATCGAGGCAGATCCTGACGATTACACTGTTTCCGACGCTGATGCACCGTTTGACACAGAAGAGTAAATGATATTCCAAAAAGATTAGGGTCTTTTACAAGGCCCTTTTCTTTTTTTTTCTAAATCAATGCTTATATTTTGAAAGGAGAACTAAAAATGAGCAATGAAAAAGAGTATACTGCTAGAGACTATGCCAAGGCTGGCGCTCGTCTTGTAAATGAGCTTGGCACTTCTTTCATGGGTGGTGCTCTTCTTGGAATCTTACTTCCTAATATGAACGGAGGTACGGTAGTAAAGATCTTAAAGAGCGCCTGTAGTACTGTAGCCACGTTCGCAATGACTGAAACGGTTACTCGAAGCACTAATAAGGTGCTCGATGAGTATGTTGACGCTGGCGCTGACCTTATTAGCGCGGTGAAGGCAATTTCTAATGTCGGAAAGGGTAAAACTAAGAGCTCTGAGGAAGAGCCCAATACTTATAAGGATAAAGAGCCAGAAACTTATAAGGAGACCGAAACTCCGTATCATAATGATATTTTCGGATAATTAATTGACACTTCGTACCTATCACAAGATTGAGGCGGCATCGCCTCTTTCTTTTGCCCTTAGAAAGGAGTAAATATGGACCTTCCTAATGAAAATGAGTTTGCACCAAACTCTAATAGATATATTCAGCAGGCAAGAGCATCTGGTAAAGAGCCAGTACGAGTTCGAAAGCCTGGAGAAATAGTATCATCCGTGCCTGAAAAACCTAAGCATCTTGAAAAGGCAATTACTGGCACTGCTCGAATCCAAAAAAAGTCTATTTTTAAACGTTTTACTGAGAACTTTTTAGCCGGTAACATTACTGATGTAAAAGAGTACGTCCTTATGGATGTTCTCATTCCGGCGGTTAAGGATACAGTAAGTGACATGCTTACCAAAAGTATCGAAATGATGCTATTTGGCGAGGCAACATCGAGAAGTAAAAAGAAATCTTCTGGCGGAGGAACTTATATTTCCTATGGAAGCCCTTTTAGAAATGGCGAAAGTAAGGAGCGGCTCCCATCTTCTCGTAATCGTATGGGCCATAGATTCGATGATGTAGTATTTGATTCCCGTGGTGATGCAGAAAATATTGTTGATATTATGCAAGACATGATTGAAACATATGGCGCAGTAACCATGGCCGATTTCTATGACTTGTGCCAGATTACCATCACTTGGGCGGATGATGGTGATAAGTGGGGATGGACGGATATTCGAAACGTCTCGGTTGTGCGCGCTGGACGTGACGGCTATATTATTGACCTTCCCAAGCCTATTAAACTTTGATATTAAGAGGAGATATTAATTATGAAAGTTGAAATTATTAACAAGGCAGCAGTGGCTGTTAAGAATGCTGTAGGGCCTGTAGTAGGGAAAGCCGGTCTTATTGCTAAGAAGGCAAGTCCCACCGTGATGCTCGCCGCTGGTGGTGTTGGAATCGTTGCGGCCGGTGTCTGGGCGTGCGTTAATTCTTATAAGAAGCTCCCTGATATTGTCAAGGACTCGAATGGTGAACTTGACGCGGTAGATGTAAACTTTGAAAAGGGGACACCTGAGTACAAAAAGGCAACCACTAAGTCTATGATTCGCACAACTGGTAAGGTTGTTCGAATTTACTCTGGTCCTATTATTCTTGGTACCGTTAGTCTTGGTCTTATTGTTGGCAGTCACGTGGTCCTCAATCGTAGGTACTTAGGCGCTGCGGCTGCTTATAAGGCTGTTGACGAGGCATATAAGACTTATCGTAATCGTGTAAAGGATATTCTCGGTGAGGAAGCTGAGAATGATATTTACACTGGTAAGTCTGTTTCTAAGAAGAATAAGGATGCGGCCGATGACAGTGCAGATGCAGTTATTACTCCGGATGGCATTACTCTTAACCCAGACTTCCACTGTAGTCCTTATGCTCGTTTCTTTGATGAGAACTCTATTGCGTGGAAGAAGAACCCGGAGTACAACATGCTGTTCTTAAGAAATCAGCAGAATTTCGCAAACGATCTTCTCCATTCTCGTGGGCATGTATTCTTAAATGAAGTGTATGACTGCCTTGGGATTCCCCGTTCTCGTGCTGGCGCGGTTGTAGGTTGGATTATGGACGGCGATGGAGACAATTATATTACATTTGGTCTTGATAATATTAATCCTAGTGAAGGCGTTCGTGACTTTGTTAACGGCTATGAGCGTAGTGTTCTCTTGGATTTTAATGTCGACGGCATTATTTATGACAAGATTTGAGGTGGAGTATGAATAACATTATTAAAAATGCGGCGTTCTTCATCTTAGGGGCGGCAGTTGGTTCTGGTGCTACGTATTATATTTTAAATAAGAGACTTGAAAAGCATTATGCAGATAAGGCAGACTCTGAAATTCAGTCTGTAAAAGATGTTTATCTTGCAAAGTGCGCCGATCTTGATAAGGTTCGTAAGCTTCATGACGCAAAAAGTCGCATGGAAGCCATTATTTTCAATAGCGGATACGATGTGGGCGATGCGAAGGACGAAAGCTCGTATGAAGAAAATGATGACGATGGTAATGCCGGCGATGAGGATGAAGAAGACATTGAGGCGGACCTCGTATACCCTACGGAGGGTGATATTAATCCTAAGCCGTACTCTATTACTCCAACAGAATTTGTGCATAGCATGACCAACTTTGATAAGGAGACGCTATTATATTTTGAGGATGGTGGTATGGTCGTTGGGGCTAATGATGATAGGATAATCGATAGCCCGGAAGATATTTTAGGAATTGATTTTACGAGTCTGTTTGGCGAATTTGAGGAGGACGTTGCTTATATTCGCAACGAGACAATCGCAACAGACTTTGAAGTAATTAAAAATGAAGGGAGATGGAGTGGATCTTATGATTTTGGGAAGTGGGATGATTCTGATTGACATATCTGGCATGGCTTGCTGGAATTGTAGCGCCTGATAATAGTGATATTGAATACGGCTATTATCAGAAAGTTTTAGAATACTTATATATACGGTCTTTCAATTCTAAGGTAGACTTGGATAGAAATAGGGCAAGTGACGGCATAGACCTTCGTGAACTTTATGAATATGAGACTGGGTTTAGCTGTGATAAGTCTGGACCTTGTAGCATCTTGGAAGTTCTAATTGGTCTTGCCAAAACTTGCGAAGAAGATATTATGCATGATCCAGATTACGGCGATAGAACGTATTTATGGTTCTGGGATATTATGCAAAATCTAGGTCTAACTGAATATGATGACTATAGGTATGACTTGGATGAAGTTAGCGAAATTGTAGATCAGTTTATAAATAGAACATATGGTCGAGATGGTCTTGGTGGACCATTTTATGTTCCTGGGTTCCGCGGAGATATGCGTAAAATTGATCTTTGGTATCAGCTAAATTACTTCATAAAAAGTAGATATTTTTGATGAAAAAGCTCAAAAAATCCTGTGTCACTTTTTTTAAAAAAGTGACACAAAATGTCAAAAAAGTGACACAAAATTTTGCAAAAAATGCGAAAAATTGAAAAAAAAATATTTTTGTGTCACTTTTTTCGTTTTTTGTGTCACTTTTTTAAAAAAGTGACACACCGGAAACCCGCATGAATAAAGGGTTTGCGGGCTCTGTGTCACTTGTGTCACTTTTTTTTAAAGGTTGTATAAAAAATTAATTTTTTAATATTATACAGAGTAAGAAAAAAAGTGGAAAAGTGACACAAGTGATATTTTTAGTGTTTTTCGAGTTTGTTTTGGATCGGAACTTGATCGAGGTTTGATAGTAACTTTACAGTAACTTGATCAGAACTTGATAGGACGATTTAGAACAATAACTTGCATTTTTATATTTTTTGTGAGGAGGTGCTTAAATGGATTTCTTAAAGGTGGCTTATAGATTTTCTAAGAAAGATGGGCCACCTGAAATTTATCCCACCTTCGTTGTAAAAACCAGTAAGGATTTGATGATTCGTGGCGGAGACTTTTACGCCATTTGGGATGACCGAAGAGGAGCATGGACAACTAGAGAAGATGATGTCATTGATTTAATTGATAGAGAGCTTGATATTTTCAAAGAGAAGAATAAAGAGACTCTAGGTAGCGCTGTTGTCCAGTATATGTGGAATTCGGATACTGGCATGATTGATAAATGGCACAAGTATGTTCAAAAACAGATGCGTGATAATTTTCATGCGCTTGATGAAAAACTTGTGTTTCAGAATAGCCCGGTATGTAAAGAGGATTATGCGTCGAAGCGTTTGCCATATTCGTTAGAGGATGGCAACATTGATGCATATGAAGAACTTATTTCCACATTATATTCTCCAAGCGAACGGCATAAGATTGAATGGGCTATCGGCGCGGTTGTTTCTGGCGATTCTAAGATAATTCAAAAATTCTTAGTATTCTATGGTAGCGCTGGAACCGGTAAATCTACAATTTTGAATATTATTCAAATGTTATTTGATGGATATTATTCAATGTTTGATGCCAAATCACTCGGTTCTGGTAATAATGACTTTGCTCTTGAATCGTTTAAGTCAAATCCATTAGTAGCCATTCAGCATGATGGTGATTTAAGTAAAATTGAGGATAATACTAGACTTAATAGTATTGTTTCTCATGAGGAAATGACCGTCAATGCAAAGTTTGAGAAACTTTATGTTTCTAGATTTCATAGTATGCTGTTTATGGGAACGAATAAGCCAGTTAGAATAACCGACAGTAAGTCCGGTATTATTAGAAGACTTATTGATGTTTCTCCAACTGAGAATAAAGTCCCAGCAAAAAGATATTATGAGATTATGAACCAAATTAAGTTCGAACTTGGAGGAATTGCATATCATTGTCTTCAGGTTTACGAGTCTGATAAATCTGCGTACGATGATTATATTCCAAAAAGCATGATTGGTGCCACAAATGATTTTTACAATTTTTTGGAGGAACGGATTGACGAACTTATTAAAGAAGACTCAATTACATTAGGAGAAGCATGGCCTGCCTATAAGACATACTGCGAAGAGGCAAAAGTTTCTTACCCGTATATGAAGCGAGTCTTTAAAGAAGAGCTTAAAACATATTTTAGGCATTTCGAAGAAAGAACGCGAGATGTAAATGGTAATAGTCTTCGAAATTACTATAGCGGATTTAAATATGAGAAATTTGGTTATAGTCAAGAAGATATTTATGGGAACGAATTTTTAAATGTGGCCGGCCAAGAAAATGATATTACTAAGATTGGTAAAGATGCTATCTCTGCTCCGGAAACAATAGGTGCTGCAGGTATTATTGCTGCGGCAGTTACTAGTTCCAATGATATTCCATGCTGGCTTAATTTTGCAAAGCAAGAATCAATATTTGATGAAGAAGCAAAAGATTTCCCAGCACAGTATGCAACATCTGATGGGGTGCCTGCAGAAAAATGGGATAATGTCACAACCACTCTGAAAGATATTAAGACTGGAAAACTTCATTATGTGATGCTTCCTAAAAATGAATTGGGGCAAAGCCATATAGTAATCGATTTTGATATTCGTGGCGATGATGGAAAGAAGAGCTTAAAGAAGAATTTAGAGGCTGCATCGCATTGGCCACAAACATATGCTGAACTAAGTAAGAGTGGAACTGGGATTCATTTGCATTATTTATATTCTGGAGATGCGGAGAACCTTTCAAGAGTATATAGCGAGCAGATTGAGGTAAAAGTATTTACTGGGAAGTCCTCGCTTAGAAGAAAGCTCACAAAGTGTAATAATATTCCAATTGCCACTATTACTTCCGGTCTGCCATTTAAGGAGGAACGAAGAGTGGTAAACTTTGAGGGGGTTAAAAACGAGAAAGCAATTCGAACGATAATTCGCAAGGCAATCAATAAAGAATATGAGCCGTATGCTACTAAAACAAGTATCGACTTGATATTCAAAACTTTGGATGATGCGTACAATTCCGGAGTTTCTTATGATGTAACCAATCTTCGTCCTGCAATATTATCCTTTGCTGCTAAAAGCACCCACAATTCTTCATATTGTATAAAAATGGTTAACAATATGAAGTTTGCATCTGAGGATGCGTCATCTAATGCTGACTTCGAGGATGACACAATTATATTCTTTGATGTTGAGGTATTCCAGAATCTATTTGTGGTGGTATGGAAAGCTCAAAACAGTCCTTGCGTTAAAATGATTAATCCTTCGCCTAAAGATATTGAAGAACTTATAAGGCATAAACTTGTAGGTTTTAACAACAGACGATATGATAATCATATTTTGTATGGTCGGCTAATAGGATATTCTAATGAAAAATTATTTGAGCTTTCTCAAAGAATAATATCTGGGAGTCCTAATGCGTTTTTCGGCGAAGCATATAATCTTTCTTACACAGATATTTATGACTTTAGCTCTAAAAAGCAAAGCTTAAAGAAGTGGGAAATCGAGCTTGATATTCATCATCAGGAGCTTGGTCTACCTTGGGATGAGCCAGTTCCGGAGGAACTTTGGGGCAAGGTTGCTGACTACTGCGTAAATGATGTAGTTGCTACCGAAGCGGTATTCAATCATCTGAAAGCCGATTTTATAGCAAGGCAAATTCTAGCAGATATTGCCAAGCAGTTAACAGGCAGCGCAACTGTAAATGATACAACAAATCAGTTAACAACTAAAATTATATTTAGAGGCAATAAGAAGCCGCAAAGCGAATTTGTATATACTGATTTGTCCACCATTTTTCCTGGTTATACATATACCCCAGAATCTAAGGAGCATAAAAGTTTTTATAGAGGCGAGGACCCGAAAGAGGGAGGGTATGTATATTCTGAGCCTGGAATTTATACAGATGTGGCATTGCTGGATATTGCGTCTATGCACCCAACAAGCATTGAGCAGTTGAATTTGTTTGGATCATATACTAAAAACTTTAGTGATATTAAGTCGGCAAGAGTTTTAATTAAACATGGGGATTTCGATGCCGCAAAACAAATGTTTAATGGCGCTTTAGCTCCATATCTTGATGACCGAGATAATGCTGATGCTCTTGCTTATGCACTTAAAATCGCTATTAATAGTGTATATGGATTAACCTCCGCCAAATTTGATAATCCATTTAGAGATCCTCGGAATAAAGATAATATTGTGGCAAAGCGCGGAGCTCTGTTTATGATAAATCTGAAGCACGAGATTCAGGATATGGGTTATTCAGTTGCACATATTAAGACAGATTCTATAAAAATTCCTAATGCTACTCCAGAAGTAATCTCCTTCGTTGTCAAGTATGGAAAGCAGTATGGATATTCTTTCGAGCATGAAGCTACTTACGACCGGATGTGCTTAGTAAATGATGCTGTATACATTGCGAAGTATGCAAGCATTGATAAATGCATTTCTCTTTATGGTAAGGAATATGTGGAATCTAGCAAAGATATTTTGAAAGACAATAAGAAACACCCAGATTCTTGGACGGCAACTGGAACGCAGTTTCAAGTTCCGTACGTATTCAAAACTTTGTTTAGTCACGAGCCTATTGAATTTAAAGATTTGTGTGAAGCTAAGACGGTTACTAGCGCTTTATATTTGGATATGAATGAGGATCTGCCAGATGTTAGCGAAGCTGAAAAGGAGCTAGCCAAGATTCTTAAGAGCGAAGACAATAGCGATGAGAAAAATCAGAGAGTTGAATCCCTTAAGAATTTAATAGCTATGGGCCACAATTATATTTTTGTTGGCAAAGCTGGTTCATTTTGCCCAGTTGTTGACGGTGCTGGAGGAGGCATACTTTGCCGAGAGCAGAATGGTTCCTATAATGCTGCTACCGGCTCTAAGGGTTATCGTTGGATGGAGTCCGAAATGGTCAAAGAACTTGGAAAGGAAGACCAAATTGACCATAGATATTATAGGGCTATGGTTGATGAGGCAGTCGCATCTATCTCCGAATATGGAGATTTTGAGTGGTTTGTTAATTGATATTTTTAAAAAGGAGAATAATTATGGAACAGACTTTAAAAATTGAAAATGCTAGAATTTTCTTCAGAAATTTTTCTGGCAAGCAGACGAAGTTTAATCCTCCTGGTAAGCGAAATTTCTGTGTTTATATTCCGGAGGATGCTGCCGAGGTGATGGCCGAGGACGGATGGAACATCAAGTACACCAAGCCTCGTGATGAAGATGATGAACCTCGTCCGTATACCCAGGTTTCCGTTGGATACGAAAAGTATCCTCCCAAGGTTTGGCTTATTTCTGGCAAGAGTAAGACTCTTCTTGATGAAGAGACCGTGTCTTCCTTAGATTACGCTGAGATTGAAAATGTCGATTTAGTTATTCGTCCTTATTCTTGGAATGCGAACGGAAAGAGTGGAGTCAAGGCGTATCTTAAGAAAGCGTACATCACTGTTGTCCAGGATGATTTGGACATGAAGTATAAAGACTTTAATGAAGACGACGATGGGGATCTTCCTTGGGATGACTAAGTAATTTCAAAAGACCCGCCTCTGGAAATGCTCTGGGGGCGGGCAATTATATTCTAGTGAGGTGTTCTTGTGAGTATACTATCTAACCCTCAATGGAACGCTTTGAGCCAAATGAAGAATGGGTGCATCTTATGCGGGGATGTTGGGTCAGGAAAGTCAAGAACCGGCATTGCCTATTATTTTTGTAAGCATTGCCACGGTGTTATAGATGGTTTAGAGAATGGATATTCAGAAGACTATATTCCTATGCAAGATCCTCTAGATTTATATATTATAACAACTGCACAAAAGCGAGATAAGAAGGAATGGGAATCTGAACTAGGGCTTTTCCTAATGTCTTCAAATCCTGAGTTTTCATTGTATGGCAAGAACATTTCTGTTGTCGTGGATTCTTGGAACAACATTAAAAAATATAGAAAAGTTTCAGGATCGTTCTTTATATTTGATGAGCAACGAGTGGTAGGCTCTGGAGTCTGGGTTAAGTCTTTTCTAGATATTTCTAGAAAAAATGGATGGATTCTTCTAAGTGCTACTCCAGGAGATACTTGGCTTGACTATGTTCCTATTTTTGTAGCCAATGGTTTCTATAAAAATCGAACAGAATTCAAAGATCGGCATGTTGTTTACGCTCCATATACTAAGTATCCAAAAGTCGAAAGATATATTGGAGAAGGCCATTTAATGCGGCTTCGAAAAGATATATTAATAAAAATGGAGGACCAAAGAGAAACAATGAGGCATACTAAAATAGTTCCAGTTGAATACGACAAACTATTCTTTAAAGATATAATGACTCGGCGTTTTAATCCATATACCGACAAACCAATAAAAAATGCATCCGAATATGGATATACTCTTAGAAAGATAGTTAATTCCGACCCAAGTAGGCCAAAGGCAATTAAAGAGCTTTGCCTTAAGCATCCTAAAGCAATTATATTTTACAACTTTGATTACGAATTGGAAATACTAAAAGGAATAGATTATGGTTGCCAAATTGCCGAATGGAATGGGCACGTGCATGAACCGATACCTCAATCGGATAAATGGGTATACTTGGTTCAATATGCTGCTGGGTGCGAAGGATGGAATTGTATTGAGACCGACACAATTATATTTTACTCTTTAAACCATTCATATAAAATGATGCACCAAGCATCTGGAAGAATAGATAGAATGAATACTCCGTTTAAAGATTTGTTCTACTATCAACTAAAGTCCACGTCATGGATCGACTTAGCCATATCTAGAGCATTAGCCACCAAAAAAGATTTTAATATTAGAGCGTACTATTAATATGATGTTCGTAAAAAAAACATCGCATATAATAGAAGGAGGAGTAAAATGCGCCCCTCCTAAAAATTTTCGCTCTTGAGGAGTTTTTATGTTAGAAAGTACTTTTCAAACTAAACTAATTAGAGAGCTTAAAACTATTTTTCCAGATTGCATTGTATTAAAAAATGATCCTGATTACATACAAGGTTTTCCTGATTTAACTATTCTTTATAACGACAGATGGGCTCTTCTTGAATGCAAGAGATCTGCTACTGAGCATCATCAGCCAAATCAGGATTATTATATTTCTTTAGCCGATTCTATGTCATTTGGTAGGTTCATTTACCCAGAGAATAAGGAGGAAGTTTTGTATGATCTTCAACAGGCATTTCAATCTTGAAGGGCGTCATGCTTTCCTCGGCGCTAGTAAGTATCATTGGATAAATTATGATGATGAAAAGCTTATAAGCGCATTCCAGAATTTTAGAGCCGCACAAAAAGGAACCGAGCTTCACGACTTTGCAAAAAGATGTATTGAGCTCGGTATTAAATTGCCAAAATCCAAAAAGACGTTGAACATGTATGTAAACGATGCAATTGGGTTCAAGATGACTCCTGAGGTTACTTTATATTATTCAGATAATTGCTTTGGCACTACTGATGCTATAGCATTTAAAAATGGGGTTCTTCGAATTCATGACTACAAAAGTGGGGTCACCCCATCAGATATGAAGCAACTGTTAATTTATAATGCGTTGTTCTGTTTGGAGTATCATATTAAACCTACTGAAATTGAACATACTGAGCTTCGGATTTACCAAATGGATGAGATTATTTCAGAAGAGCCAGATTCTGACAAGATATTTTCAATAATGGATAAGATTGTCAGGTTTGATGAATTAATCGATAGATATGGCGAGGAAAGGTAAAGATATTTTATGGACGACTTAATACATTATGGAACCCCTAGGCATTCCGGAAGATATCCTTGGGGATCTGGAAAAAACCCGCAAAGAAATAAGAATTTTCTTACTAGAGAAAAAGAACTTAAGGATCAGGGGCTTAGTGAAAAAGAAAGAGCTGCCGCATTTGGGATGAGCGTTACTGAATTGCGGGCTAAGCATAAGATCGCAATTAATGAACGAGATAAAGAACTTCAGGCAGAAGTTTTCAGGCTTAAAGAAAAAGGATATTCTAATACAGCAATTGCAGAACGTCTTGGTAAGTCTGAAGGATTTGTGAGATATGCACTCCAACCGTCTAGGCAGCAAAGAGTTGACTCTGCAACTCAATTGGCGGAAGCTCTTAAAAAGCAAGTGGAAGACCATCCATATTTAGATATTGGCAAGGGCGTTGAACTCCAGTTAGATGTCAGCTCCACTCAATTGAAGACTGCGGCTAAGATGTTGGAAGAGCAAGGGTACAAAATTCATAGTTTTGAAGTGCCGCAAGTATCCGACCCTTCTCATAAAACACCAATGTTGGTTCTCACGAAGGATGATGTAACATATAAAGAGGTTCGTGAAAACCAAGACAAGATATCCTCTCCGGAAGGAATTTATTTTGAAGACCATGGCACTGTTCTTAGAGAAGTCCCTCCCCCCGTTAATCTTAGTTCTAGTCGGATAGCTATTCGGTATGCAGAAGATGGCGGCGAGGATAAGGATGGAGTGATTGAGCTTCGAAAAGGAGTACCGGATATTTCACTTGGCGCTAGTTCTTATGCACAGGTTCGAATTGCTGTTGACGGAACGCACTACTTAAAAGGCATGGCCATATATTCGAATGATATGCCCGATGGCGTAGACATTATGTTCAATACGAATAAAAAAAAAGGCGTGCCGATGATGAGCGATGATTCCCAAAACTCCGTTCTTAAATTACTTAAGGACGACCCGACAAACCCATTTGGGGCAGTTACTCGTCCTGGATATTATACAGACTCCAATGGCGAGAGGCGCCAAACCGTTATGAACATCGTAAATGATGATTCTGACTGGGATAAATGGAGTCGTAGTTTGTCTGCTCAATTTTTATCCAAGCAGCCAGTTCAACTTGCGAAGCGTCAACTTGATTTAGCATATAAGCAGAAAGAGCAGCAATATGAAGATATTATGGCGCTTACGAATCCGACTATCAAAAGAAAACTTTTAAATGAGTTTTCGGATGAATGTGATTCTGCGGCAGTAAATCTAAAGGCGGCGGCCCTTCCTCGTCAAGGTACATATGTTATTTTACCAATTACATCTCTTAAAGATAATGAGGTATATGCTCCTAGATATAACGACGGAGAAGAAGTGGTCTTAATAAGATATCCTCATGCTGGAAAGTTTGAAATACCCAGGCTTATTGTAAATAACCATAATAAAGATGCTAAAGATATTATTGGCGCAGCAGAACATGCTGTTGGCATAAACTCCAATGTCGCGAAGCAATTATCTGGAGCGGATTTTGATGGCGATACTGTTGTTCTTATACCAACTCGTGGTCAAAAGATATCCTCGGCTGATGATGTCAAGGTGTCGTCGTCTCTTAGAAAACTTAAGGACTTTAATCCATCGGATATGTATCAGGCTTATCCTGGAATGACTAAGGTTGGAAAAGGCGATGGTTTTAATAAGCAGACCGAGATGGGTAAAGTTTCCAACTTAATTACTGATATGACCATTAAGAATGCTAGCGATGATGAAATCGCAAGAGCTGTTCGGCATTCGATGGTTGTTATAGATGCTGAAAAGCATAATTTAAATTGGAAGCAATCTTATAATGATAATGGCATTGCCGAGTTAAAAGCAAAATACCAAGGAGGGGCGGACAAAGGCGCATCGACATTGATATCGAAATCCAAGTCGGAGATTAGAATACCAGAGCGAAAAGAAACTTATGTTAATGGCGGTATTGATCCAGAAACCGGTAAAAAGATATTCCGAGTAACTGGAAGAACATACGAAGTCATTAAGAAAGATTCTAATGGCAATTATATTCATACTGGCAAATATAAAGAGGCTCAAACTAAATTGCCGAAAATGTTGTATGTTGATGACGCCTATGAATTATCCTCTGGAACGGTTATTGAAGATGTTTATGCAGCTCATGCCAATCGGCTTAAAGCCCTAGCTAATAAAGCTCGAAAGTCGGAATATGATACCCCAAAATTGGTTAGAGATCCATCTGCTACAAAAACTTATGCTAAAGAAGTTGCTACTCTAAAAGCAAAACTTAATGTGTCTAAAAAGAGTGCACCATTCGAACGCCAAGCACAGTTAATTGCCAATAAAACCGTCTCTGCTAAAATACAAGATAATCCCGAGCTGAAAGACGATAAAGATAAACTTAAAAAGGTTCGTGCCAATGCAATTAACACTGCTAGAGCTAGACTGGCTAAAGATAATCCTAGTGCTGGGCGTCACCCGATAGAGATTACTGATCGTGAATGGACTGCAATCCAATCTGGAGCAATTTCCGATAGCATGCTTAGCGAAATTCTAAGATATTCTGATCCTGAAGCGCTAAAGAAACGGGCAACTCCTCATGAAAGTGGTGTAAAGATATCCGCGTCTACCCTTTCTCGTGCAAGGGCATGGCTTAATGCTGGCCATACACAAGCAGAGGTTGCTCAGGAGCTTGGCATTTCTACTTCGGCACTGTCAAAAGCTTTAAAGGAAGGAGTGTAAGACTGTAGTGAGAAAGATCGCAATTACAACTGAAGATAATCCATATAATCCACTAATCCAGTTTGATGAATGGAAAGCATTTGATGAACAGCAAAGATATTTTACTTGCGAGTATCTTGCTAGAGTTTGCTATTCCTCTCCTAATTTAAGTGACGCCGATAATGAGGCAGAGCTAGAGCGAGCTATTGATGAGATATGTGATCTCAACATCACTGGAAATTACAAAAAAATAGTTCAAGATATTCCAGATTGAGTAATTAGCCCTATAAGATTGTTTGGTTTAAAAGTATTTTACTAAACTTTCTTATAGGGCTTTTACTTTATATTTGGGATAGCTCATGGCAAGCCGCAATTATATTTCAAATCTTAAAATAGTTTATTAATAATACTATTAATGCCATCTAATATTAAATAAAGATATTTCGAAGCTTAAACCAGCATGCTATTAATGCCATCCAGCATCGGTTTAAGATATTTCGAAGCTTAAACTGATGTACTAGCAATACTATTAATACCATCCGACATCGGTTAAAGATATTCTAAAGTTTACAACTGGTATATTAGTAATACTATTAATGTCATTCGGCATTGGCTTAAGGTATTTTAAAGCTTATACTATGGTACCAGAAATGCTATTAATATCATTTAGCATCAATTAAAGATGTTTCGAAGCTTAAACTGATTTGTTAATAATGTCTAGCATCAGTTAAAGATATTTCTAAGCTTAAACTAGTCTATTAATACTGTCTAGCATAAGTTAAAGATATTTCTAAGTTTAAACTAGTCTATTAATACTATCTAGCATCAGTTAAAGATATTTCAAAGCTTAAACTGGTTTATTAATAATACTATTAATACCATCTAGTATCAGTTAAAGATATTTCGAAGCTTAAACTGGTTTACTAATAATACTATTAATACCGTCTAGCATCAATTAAAGATATTTTGAAGCTTAAACCGGTTTATTAATAATGCTATTAACCCAACCTAGCATTGATTAAAGATATTTCAAAGTTTAAACTGGCTTGTTAACAATACTATTAATGAGTCTTTATCACTCTTTTAATTTCATTACTATCTTCTGGCAAGTATGCTGATAGCATGAATCAATATTAATTAATAAAAGACTATGTTTGAATAATGATAGTCTCTAAAAAAATTTAAAATATATCTGACACGTATAATACCCGGTACCCGGGGGAGGGGTCATAGATTTCATACCCCCCTGTCAAATCGCA